>DYRE01000179.1 GCA_020718965.1 Desulfomonile tiedjei | reverse complement strand
TTTCCACATTGGGATGGCGCAGTCAAAGAAACAGGCAGAGCAGCGCCCAGCCACAGACCGTTGGTAGGCATTTTGATATCAATATTTCTCACATTGTTTGCGCCAAGGTTTTGAGCTGTCAGGGAAACGCTGGTATTGCGATCTTGAGGAATCCCCCAGCCAACGTAAAAAGCAGGAGCGATTCCCGGTGCGGCAGCATCGCCACATTTACCTGAACCGCCAAACATAGACGGCATGCTCGGCAACCCAGATATTCCAAAAGCTCCGGAATACTGCGCGCCAACAAACGTCGGAGCCAATGCCAAAGCCAGGATACCGACGAACAGGATTAATCCACGTCTCATAGCCATATCCTCCTAATCCTAAAAAGCGGGAGAAAACTCCTCTCGCCAGACTAAAAAAGTTAAAACAACTTTTAAGGGCAAAATTTACGGAATATACAATGCGTATAATAAAAGGCACATTTTGTCAAGAAGTTTTTGGGCTTTCGCGCGAAGGTTCAAAGGGTTGGGCTATTTGTGATTACTCTAAAAGTCTACCACCAGTTCCAAGAAATCGTCAAAGATTGAATCAATTCAAACGATAAAAACATTACAGATTTTTGTTTCACTTCAAAAGATTTCTAATTTTTCAAGAAAAATGCTTCTAATGGGTCAAATAGTTTGACAGAACATACTGATTCGCGCGAAACCCTCGTTCAACTGGTTTTATGGAGCCGCACTGTGTCAGTTTTAATAGATCCTGCCGTGGGAAGCCTCAGGAGATGGGCCATATTTGTAGTCGGCTCTATGAATTTCATCATCTCCATGTTTTATAGGGTCTCGGTAGCAGTATTAGCGCCTTCTCTAATTAATGAGCTAAAACTCGACACATCACAACTAGGAGACCTGTCAGCGGCTTTTTTCTATGGTTTTGCCCTGTGCCAGTTGCCCCTGGGATTGGCGATAGACAGACTCGGGCCTCGCATTGTTACAATATTTTTAGGTTTTGCGGCTCTGGCTGGAGCGATAGTATTTGCGACAGGTTCATCCTACGAACAACTCGTCCTGGGACGACTGTTACTCGGGATTGGAATGGGCGGAAATCTCATGGTAGTCCTGGCTCTGCTGGCGGTATGGTTTCCGCCCGACCGGTTTGCGTCACTCAGTAGCACGGTTGTAGCCATAGGTGTTGTAGGAAATCTTTTCGCTGCAACGCCGCTGGCGTGGATGAGCGAGGCGGTAGGCTGGCGTGCCTGTTTCATGATATTTGCCGTTGTCGACAGTATAATTATAACCTTGTTTGTCCTGGTGATGAGAGATTATCCTCCCGGTCACTCCCGGAAGACCTCAAAGCGACCAAAACTGATGGATGGTTTTAAAAAGCTGGTCAGAATGTACCCCTACTGGGTGATAAGCTTCGCAAATTTCGTCAGGTACGGATATTTTGTTGCGGTTCAAGGCCTGTGGGCTACGCCTTTCCTTGTTTACGGTCTCGGGTTTACCGATATGGCCGCAGCCAACGCCCTACTGTTTTTGGGGCTAGGTTACATGGTTGGATTGCCATTTTTCGGGTATTTGAGTGACAAGGTCGTTCGGTCCCGAAAGAAAGTAATACTACTCACAATGACCGGGTCCGCAATATTGGCAGGATCCGTGTGCTTCTGGCCGGAGAATCCAAATTCATCGATTATTTTTTTGACTTTTTTTGGGCTAGGAATGCTCACAGCGCCAGGGCAAATTTCTTACGCGCACATAAAGGAGCTGGTTCCGACCTCGATAAGCGCTCAGGCCATGACCGCCGTAAATCTTTTCACCATTTTGGGAGCTGCTTTGATAACCCAGTTTTTGGGGATAATTGCGGGAGGGGAAGTTTCACAATTTACCGGATCAGCGGATTTCAGGTTTATATGGATAGTAGGCTGCATATTGCTGACGATAGCGTCGATACTATACTGCTTCGTTCCTGATAGCCCGGTTTTTCAAAGATTATCGAGCAAAAGATAACCCGTACTAAGTTCGCTCAAAAACTATCCTTTTATTACGCCCAGCGGTTTAATGGATGCCACCTTTCTGGCCAGGCCGGCTTTTTGGACCACATTCACTACTGAAACAACATCTTTGTACGCTTCTGGAAATTCTTCCCGCATGGTTTTTCGCCCAGCGGACCGAGCGTAAATGTTACGATCCTGGAGTTCCTGTTCGATGAATCGTCCCTTGGTCCTCTGCAAAGCGTCATTTCTTGAAAGAACTCTTCCAGCGCCATGACACGCCGATCCAAAGGTCTGGTCCATAGCCCCCTGCGCCCCGACCAATATGAAGGAACAGCGCCCCATGTCTCCAGGGATTAAAACAGGTTGACCGGATTTGAGGTAACGCCCGGGCAACAAGGGATGAAATGGAGGCAGAGCCCTTGTAGCTCCTTTCCTGTGCACACATAGTTTAACCTTTTTACCATTTACAACGTGATCCTCAATTTTAGCGATATTATGTGAAACGTCATATAACAGACTAAGCCCCAACTTTCCTGGGGACAGCCCCATAGATACTTCCCAGGTCTCTTTAACCAAATTCATGAGAATTTGCCTGTTCGCAAACGCGAAATTGGCCGCCCCCGCCATAGCCGAAAGATATTCTCTGGCCAGAGGACTGCTAATTTTAGTACAGGCCAATTGCCGGTCCGGCAGTTCGATCCTTTCTTTCGAGATGTTCTTAATCATACGGGCCAAAAACTCATCACAGATCTGATACCCGAATCCTCTCGATCCACTGTGAATCATCAAGGTTGCCTGATCAGGGAACAATCCCCAGGCTTGAGCTACTTCTGATTCAAAAATCTCCGATATGAAGCCGATTTCAACAAAATGATTGCCTGACCCTAATGTCCCTAGCTGGTCTTTTCCACGTTCAAAAGCTCGTTCGCTTATCGACGCGGATTCAGCCCCAGTTAAACTCCCGTGGTCTTCGATATGCTCGAGATCCGACGCATCACCCATCCCCTGCTTAACGGCCCAGCCAGCCCCTGATTTAACAACCTCAGACAAGGCCTTCCTGTTGAGTCTGATTTTCCCTGTGGATCCCAAACCACTCGGAATTGTTGAATACAGTGAATCAACCAACTCCTTGATCCTGGGGATGACATCTTTTCTGGTGAGACCGGTGGTAGCCAGACGAACTCCGCAGTTAATGTCGTAGCCCACACCTCCGGGGGACACTACGCCGTCATCAAGGTCGAATGCGGCTACACCTCCGATGGGGAAACCATATCCCCAGTGAATGTCTGGTAAAGCTATTGAATATGACACAATGCCAGGTAGGTGGGCCACATTGTAAACCTGCTCACAACTATTGTCTTTTTCAATATCGGGCAAAAGGCTGGAATCTGAAAAAATTAGTCCAGGAACACGCATTCCCCCCACCATTGGAATTTCCCAACGTGTTTCGTCAATCCGCCTGAGTTTGAATTTTCTCTGGCCTGGCATTTTAATCCTCATTTCTGAAAAGGTAACGGAGAAACCAAAAGGTCAGACGTCAAAAATAATCCGGGCTAAAAAACCGTCACCAGTTTTTTCAAGTAACAGCCCATGGTATGTGATTCCCTTAATTTCTACGCCGTCCAGAAATCGATCAGAGCTTTCAGTGAAATATCCAAATAGTCTGGCTTCAATGGTATTTGTTTCGTCAATCTTCAGGGAAGCGTCACAAAAAACAAATCTCTTCACATTGAACAAAAAAAGAATTTCTCTGAGCCAGTCCACAATCAGATCTTCCAGGGAATCTGATTTCAAAGAAAGGTTTTTGCCAAACAATTCTTCAGTATTGCCATCAGTCCCAGTAATAATGCTTGTCATCGCTAAAGCGGAGTTCAGAAAGATCTGTTCCAAATTAGTTCCGTATACCTCGATTCTAATGTCAGCAGGATGTTCTAAAAGTTTCCAGGGAAGGGTATGTTGATTCATCGAGGTTGAGCAACCGACCTGTTAGTAGGATTGGCGGGAAGTCTTGAAAGATAGTCCAATGTTCCTGAAGCTAACTTAAGGGCTACCGATTTTATGAAATTCCCCCTAAAATCTTGAGATTGCTGAGCCAGATTGTCGACAAATCCACATTCGACAAGTATCGCAGGCATTGTGGCTCCGATAAGAACGTAAAACGGAGCCTGTTTCACTCCCCTGTCCCGAAACGTCAAGCCATCGCTAACGTCAGTTGCAAACAGGGAACTGTGAACAACATTGGCAAGCCTGATCGATTCACTAGTTTTTGAAGTTGTTAGCAGATCGATCAAAGTGGCTTCAATGTCGGTCATCTTACTCAGGGAAACCCCGTTTTCTCTTGCCGCCGCTCTCATTGCCCCCCTTGAACTGGACTTGCTGAGATAAAAAATTTCAGGACCACTAGCGGACCTAAAATCTGAACCATTGCAATGAACCGAAATAAAAACATCGGCGTCATGGGAATTCGCAATCTTGGCCCTTTCCTTGAGGCTGAGGAAACTGTCATCACTTCTGGTGAGGAAAACCTCGATGTTTGGAGAAAGTTTTTCCAGATTCTTTTTGATGAGTTTGGACAACTTTAGCGCAATATCTTTTTCAGTAATCTTGCGATCGAAAGAAACCGCCCCAGGATCCTTTCCCCCATGTCCAGGGTCTATAACCACCACATGCCGATTTTTGAGAGGAGTCAGATCGGGAAGACTAGGCTCTGAGTTGGCGTCAGTTACACTAGGTGGTATTATCGAGGCGCTTTTGATTTGAGACTCGCGTTGGTGAGGACCGCTGAATTCAAATTCATCGGGACGAAAAAATGGGTTTCCTACCCTGTTGCTTGGAACTCTATCAAGAGCTTTAAGCACAAGATAAGAGGAATGCTGGTCGGTTTCTCGGGCTTGAGTCGGTGCTTCCGATGTGGCACGGACGCTATTGTCGCTTGATATCCTCTGCAAGATGGCTGCGCCTTTGGGAAGTACTTCTTTAGTTCTCTTCTTGCTCTCGTAACTTCCAGGATCTGTTGATCCTTTGTTTTTCCTCTTCAACAAGTAGGCTTCTTTAAG
>DYRE01000577.1 GCA_020718965.1 Desulfomonile tiedjei | reverse complement strand
CCCTGTCACGAATTATAAGCAACGGGGGGTTGAACAGCATCTTTGTGTTACGAAAGATGGAGACAGCTTTCTTGTGGGAGACTTTGGACAAAAGTTCTCTTTTTCTTTCAATTAAATTTAGGGTTCTTAACTGGATCCGTTCAAAAATAAAATTTCCCCCATTAAGTTCTATTTCCTTAAGTCGAGTGGGATCAAAACCCAGATCAATCATGTCACCCAGAGTCAATGTGTCGTGGATGGTTTTTCCGTTTCGTTTCAACCAGGAGCGGAAGCTTGGTCTGCAATAGTTTGGCAACGATTCTATGTAACGAGCAGGGTTGGATTTAAGTTGTTCCGGCAAGAGTAACCATAACTCACGATCTCCAGAGACAAAACAGGTCCTACTTTTGAGTTCGATAGGGCCGTATGATTGCGCGGGCATGTCCATGATTGCCTGATCTAGGGAGATCTGTTCCATTGATTCTCCACCGGTGTATCCAAGCAACTGGGAAATTCTCCTCCTAAACCCAAGAAGTTTAGTAATGTAACGGGTGAACATAAAGCGCATTAGCGAATCATAGTTGCCAGAGACCATCTGAGCCTCGAAATAGGTTAGGAGCGCTTGATAGAGTTCCTTGAATTCTTCAATGGTTCTTTGAACCATGAATTCATTATCTCTCATATCAATGGATGGTCGCTTTCTTCTTATATGGTGAACCAATTTTACAATTGAATCTTTCAAATCTTTGCCCGAGAAAGATGGCGGAACGTAAACCATGTAGGCGTCATCATCGCTGTTTGAAACTGCCGGAGAATCGGAAATTTCCCTGAAGGGGATCCATTCCAACTTCTGATAAATTTCGAATGTTGGATCATCCCTCGGTATTATGTTGTCTAGAACGCCAATCGCCGACTTCTCTATCAAAAAGTTCCTGAACTCCTTCAATATAAGGTTTCCAAGCCCCTTGTTTCGGAATGGAGCCCCAACCTCAACATATACAAGGTAAAAGCAAGGAACAGGTTTGTTCAGATACAGCATATTCATTCGCCCCAAGGTCTCGCCCGCTTCTGAATTAATTTCAAAGGTTTTGAACCCTTTTGTGGACCTGCTCCCATTGAGCTTGTC
>DYRE01000178.1 GCA_020718965.1 Desulfomonile tiedjei | reverse complement strand
TGGTCTGAAAAAAGAGGACCCCACAATAGCGGAGGCCCTTAAAAAACTTGGCTACCAAACAGCTCAGTGGGGTAAATGGCACTTGGGAGATAGTCCGGAAACTTTCCCCATTGAACATGGTTTTGATGAAATGCGTTTTATGCTTCCATATTACGCCGGAGTCTACGCATACGACTATCTTCCATTGCAGCCCGATTTTCCGGTGCATAACAAGAAATTCATGGAAGCATGGAAAAAGCTTAATTTAAGTCAATGGGAGGGGAAAGCCGGCCAGCCGGCCAAAATTGTAAAAGAAAAGTTTGGCTACGAAGATTTGGCCACCGTTGACGATGTTATACGCGAGGATGCTGTAAATTACATAAAAAAACACGCCAAGGATGACAAACCTTTCTTCATGTATGTCTGCTTCATGAAGGTTCACAACCCTAACAACCCCTCTCCTCGTTTCCAGGGAAAATCCCCCGGCGGCGGCCGATATCTTGACGCATTGATGGAACTGGACGATAATTCAGGTAAAATAATCCAGGCTGTAAATGACGCAGGCATCGCAGAGAATACTCTGGTGGTTTGGACTACAGACAATGGGGCCTGGGTAGACGCATGGCCGGACGCTGGTTATACTCCGTTCCGAGGGATGAAAGGTAGTTCTTACGAGGGTGGTTACCGGGTTCCAGCGATGGCGTGGTGGCCAGGCAAGATACAGGCTGGTACAGTCGCCAACCAGATCATGTCCCACATGGACTGGTGGCCAACTTTCGTAAAACTGGCCGGTGGAAGTGCTCCTACTCACATTTGGAAGGACAATAACGGGCAGGACATTGTCTTTGATGGAGTGGAGAACGCTAACTATATTCTCGGGAAGGGGCCGTCCTCCAGGGATCATTTTTTCTATATTACGGATTTGGCGTTCGGGGGCCTTCGAGTATCCAACTTCAAGATCCTCTTTACAGCTAAAGACACATGGTTGGGACCCGAGCTGAAACTGGGGTTTCCTGCGCTCTATAACCTGTGGTGGGACCCGGGAGAGCAGTACGACGCTATCTTTAATGGAGCCTCCCCAACACGAGGAGATTTGAAGACGTCCCCAGGTAGATACTCGGGAGAGGACCACGGTTGGATAGTCGAATTGACTCAACCGTATTTTGAGCAATTTTTTGGAGAATTAATCGTGTGCCCAAATCGACCGACACTCCCCACTGCCGGTTCCACAAGTCAGTTAGTGGATGAATTCAATAATCCGCCAGGTTTGAAACGTCTTCTCGAACTTATGGAGCCATCGTCCCAGAAGAAATGAAAACCGTATGATCTTTTCAAGTAGTGTCGTTGTCACAGTTATGAAAGCAATAGATTCCTGGGAGTCGGGAATGAAGAGATTTTTTATTGTCCTAGTAAGTTTCTTGATTTTGGTGGGTCTTGTTCAGGCTGGATCGGATTGCTACGTTGTCACCGAAGACGCTCTGGCGGCTGATTCGCAGATTACGTGGGAAATCGGCAATTCTTTACTGAAAAACCAGGAGATGGAAAAACTCACGAGATTAATGTTAGACGGAAAAATAGTAGTAATGAAACCAGGGGAGAGAATACGGATGATAACACCTGGGAAAGTCCTCAATGAGATCACGAGAGACAATGATGCAAAGAAATGGTTTATCTCCATAGAGGTTGCAAAACCTTGTTCCAAGTAACTACAGATAGAACGTGATCAGTTGCGTGAAAAATCCGGCTTGGGCAGTAGTGTTAAGATTCTTTAATTTGTGGTGACAGTCTCTATTGAACTGATGTAGGTCTAAGGATGATAGCGATGAAAAGGGCGCAGGCTATAGTTGTTCTGATCTTGATTCTTTCAGGAGTGACAGGGGCTGTAGACCTCCAATGCAAGGTGGTAATCCGTGACATGTATGCCGCCGATTCGCACGAAACGCAAAACCAGCTTGTTTCAATACTAAAGGGTAAGGAACTGGGTGAAGTCGCTCAATTGCTATCGTCGGGACAAGTGACCTTGTTCCAGACCGGAGAAAAAGTTCTCACTAAAGAGGTAAGCGTTTGGGGATATGACAAGGTTTCAAGACCTGGTGAATCGAAGACTTGGCTGCTTGCGCCGCAGAATTCGAGGCCATGTGATAAAGGTGATTAGAAAACTCCATAATATGTTTGAGGGAATGCCCGGTAAAGGCAACCTCAGTGGCGGCTTTCTCTGGTGATACTATAGATTTACCGATGGACTACCTGGAACGGTTGAGGGGTACCTCGGTCAAGTTTTCCGAGGATACTTCTGGAGGATATTTTGATTGAATGAGAAGGAAAATAGTACGGAATGTAGACAAAATCTATCCCAATGGCGGTTTATATTAGGGCTGCTATTATTTGTTTTTGGTTTTGCCGTTCCACTCTTCATACCATTGGTCGTGGCCTCAGAACTGCCTACGGGTTGGAAAACCATTCTTTCAGGATTCCTGGGCTTAGGGGCTCCAGAGTTCTTTATGCTTCTGGCTGCGGTGGTTCTTGGAAAGGCAGGGTTCAATTATCTCAAGACACGATCTTACTCATTGTTCAAACGTTACGCTCTTCCGAAATCGGTCGGAAAGACCAGACATAACGTTGGAATAGCGCTTTTTTTGCTTACGGTGATCATCGGGTGGCTCAGCCCATATCTATCTCAATTCATCCCATTATTTCAGAGAAACCAAATGCTAATAGGGGTAGTAGGTGATCTGATTTTCTTGATCAGCCTGTTTGTTCTGGGTGGTGACTTTTGGGATAAGCTGAAGGCTCTGTTCATCTTTGAAAGTAAAGCGCAAGTAGTTGGTGTGGGTCGTGGGGAAACCAAATGAACGTTCAGGAAAAACTCGCTCAGTTGGGAATCAATTGCCAGAATTGCCTTTTCTGGGAACAACTGTCTATGCGAGTTAGCGACGGGTATTGCAGGAGATTTCCACCAGGCCCTGATACTCCTGTCGTATCCGCAACGCGTTATTGCGGTGAGGGAATCTGGATCATCAATGGACAGGGCCTGTCTATCGTAGAAGCTGTGAACGTTGCGATGGAAGAATGAATTAAAAATGTGGCCAACATATATCTCATGGTTTTGATCGCCACCGACCTGGTTGGAAATCTGACGGAAACTCGTCGGATTATGTCAAGCGAATGAATCAATGATAGAAGTGATTTTCGAAATATCAACTGGCTTTTGCAAAATCTCATCAATGCCGAATTCAGTAAATTTGTCCTTTTCTATGAGATCGGCATTCCATCCGGTCAGAATTATGAACAAAGGTTTGTTAATATCGTTAGCCACACAAATCCTTTTAATTTCTTTGGCTATTTCAAGGCCATTCATGCCGGGTAAAGCCAGATCGCATAATATAATGTCGGTCGGTTTATCCTTGAATTTGCTCAAACCTTTAAAACCCGAATCAGCGGCGTCGACATCGTAACCCAGCGCGCTGATTCGTCTCCGTAAGAAATTTAGAACAGTCTTGTCATCATCAATCAGTAGGATTTTCTTTGTCCCGGCAGTCATCTGATCATCGGAAATGGTCTTACCGTTAGTGACGGGATAAGCCTTGGGGAGCTGGACTCTAAAAACTGATCCATATTTTTCTGTGCTCCGAAACGTAATTTGTCCGCCGTGATCTTCTACAATTTTCATGGCTACAGGAAGTCCTAGACCAGAACCAACCCTGGTCTTCGTGGAAAAGAAAGGGGTAAAAATCTTATCCTGATGGTCCTGTTTAACGCCGACGCCAGTATCGCTTACCTCCAAAATCACCTTGTCGGTATCGGAACGAGTTAGCAGCCTCACATTTCCATTTGACTCGATGGCCTCAAAGGCATTCTTAATAATTACCGAAATGACGCGGGAAATTTCATTCTTGGAACCCCATACATATAGATCATTTTCAATCTCAGTTTGTAATTTAATCAACCTATCAGGATTGCCAGGTCTTTCTGCAAGCCAGTTTTCGATATATGCCAGGGCGCTTCTGGCTGCATCGCCAAGATCAAAAAACTCGTTGTTAAAACGGTCGAAAGCCCTATCATTTCCCGCAAAAGCTCCCAGCCTTTTTACTATTTGCGCACCCATTTTGCAGTTTCTGAGAATTAGTTCCAAAACTTCCGAGACTTCCGATAAGTTGCCTGCTCTTAGGTCTGATTCTATCAACTGTGCGCCACTCAATATGACCTGGAGAATATTGTTGAAATTGTGGGCCACGCCTCCCGCAGTGTCTTTCAGAGCCTTTCTTTTTTCATTCGAGATTGCCCGCTTTTCTTTTTCTTTTCTAGCGGAAATGTCAAACATCACCGCCTGAATCAGAGGTGGTTCAAAGGCCCTGACGGTTCTGGAGTGCGCAAAAACATTAAGATATCGTATGTCTCCGTCTTTCCTGACAATTCTAAACTCCCCTTTCATAACCGCGCCTGGCACCGATGTAAGTCGATTGATCTCATCCTGCACTGAGTTCAAATCCTCGGAGTGTATTAGGCTGGTCCAAGCATGTGCGTTAAACTCCAGTTCATTTTTGCTATAGCCAGTAACCTTCTCAAAGTCTCCAGATAGAACCAGCGCTTTCCCATCGGCGATTCCACTAACAAATACACCGTTGAAATATTCGAGTAGACGCTCTACAAAGTCTTTATTGATACCAGATTCAATTTCTTTGTTCTCAATGCCGGGCAGGCCGTAAGGCATTCGGCTCCCTTCATGATAATTTTCCGACAAAAGGGATTGTTTATGATCCAGTTGAGATTTTAAGTTTTCAATCTCCGTGGTCAGGGTTGAAACTTCTGTTTCAAGCCGTCTAACTTTAGATTCCACGGCTTCTTGTTCGTGCTGATCTTTCACTGGTTGTCTATTCCTGTCGAGAGACCTCGGAAATGATGTTTAGAATTTAGCCATTCAGATGAAATATAAAACAACACATCTGAATTTATACTCATAGCAGAAACTGCAGAAGTTTAAGCAAAAATTAAAGAGCAAGAGTGTTAGCAACAAATAGAAATGTCCGCTTTAATAGCAAATGAATTGTCCTCTTT
>DYRE01000177.1 GCA_020718965.1 Desulfomonile tiedjei | reverse complement strand
CCTGACTGGAGGATTTTTCTCAGCCGCTTTTTTCTTGGACTGAAGAAGAATGTTTTGGGATTCAGCGCCGTAGTAGTCAAAGGGGTTATTTGCGGCCAAGCTCCTGAACAAAGGTTCCGCTTTTTCGAATTCCCCAGCCATTGTCATAGCCCTTGCCTGCCAATACTTCGATACGCTTGCTATTTGTTGGTCTCGGGAAATCTGTCTCAGTTCCTTGAAAATCTCCGCTGATTCCGCGTACCGCCTCGACCGGTATTTGATCCACGCCAGCCTCCACTTCACTTTAGCCTTTGTGGATGGGTCAACTGACTCAGAGAGAAGTTTATTGAAATAGGACTCGGCTTTACTCAACCTCCCCTTCTCGTAGTTGAATGCGGCCATATTCGCCATTACTCGTTTCTTGTATTTTGTCTGCCCCTTCTCCAGAATTTTTGAACTGCAGGATTCAAACTCAGCGTCTTTGTCAATTCTCCAGTAGACCAGGCTTAATATGTACAGCGCATCGAGCTTTGAGTCTTCTGTATGAGGCCCGGACAAAAATTCTTTGATAACCTTTATAGCCAGATCATTTTGACGATCCTTGTAAAGACAGCGAGCGTATCTGACTTTCAATGTTGAGTCCTGGGGCTTTTGCCTTGAAAGACCAAGATAGATTTCGGAGGCCAGATCATAACGACCGGCCGAACTGAGCCTGGCCGCTCGATTGAGTAATTCGCTCTCCGTGAATTCTGGTTTTTTGATCTTGCGGTTAAAGGCTAATCGGGAGATTCTGTCCCGTGCCTTTAATCCCTCCGGTCCCGCAGGATAATTGATGTATAGTTTCCTGTAATATATCAGCGCCTTCTCAAAAGAGCCGAGGGTTGATTCGATGTCTCCGAGTTGCAGAAGTAGAGCCTGTTTCCTGCTTTCCGAAGCCTTTGAAAGGGCAGAAAGGAGTAATCTGGGAGCTTCCGGTTTGCTCTGCCTGTAAACATACTCTGTCAATTCCTCTATAGCCGCCTCTTTATAAGGGCTTGCCGGATACAATTTCAGAAAATCCCTGATCAGAGATTCACTCTTAGAAAAATCCCCTGCCTGAGCAAATCCTCTCGCCAGCAACAAATATGCTACTGGACCGTAAACACCTTCACCCAGGATAGGCTTCCAGAACTTCTCCGCCTGGGTTACATTCCCTTGTTCCAGAGCTTTCTTCCCGGAAACAAAGGCTAATCGGGCGCCAGCTTCCGACTTGTCCAATTGGCTAGCTGAAAAAACCAATTCCGGTCCTAATATTGGAATGATGATCAGGAAAAGCATTAATAAGAGCGCAGGAGAATAAGCTCTAATCTGAACCTTTACCTGTCTGACAGTCTCACAAATCATGTTGTCCTTGTTTTTCAACATCATACCGGGATCGTCTCTCCATCATAGGAATAAAGAACCTTGCCCGACTCAGAATCCCGCAAAGAATCAAGTGGTACGGGTGAATCATTAAAAGTCATTATAGATAATGTAAGTTCTAACATTTTATCATCATTATACTTTCCTGGCAATTGATTTTGAGGCTTTGGATCGCATACGCCTTATCCCTGATAACTCCAGCATAATATCTACTTTCTTCATATTTATCGCTTTTGATTAACTTATCAAGTGTTCAATCCTTTTTTTCTAACCGTTCAAAAGAAACCACTAGATTGACCCAGAACAATTTTGACAAATGAATCAATTCAACCTACAATTTTGTAGGATTGCCCAGATTTTTGTATGATGGATGGTTTTTAATATGACTAGCCAACAAGATCGCTCCGCCATAAAACGTGAACTTCAGGAACTCCTCATTTTATTTGAAATAAGCCAGATACTCGACAGGAGCCTTGACCTTGGGGAGGTCGTGGGACCGGCGCTGGAAGCTATTGCACGCCAAATGGGGATGCTGAGGGGAACCATAACACTTCTTAACAGGCAATCCGGTGAGATCATGATAGAAGCCGCGCACGGACTCTCGGAGACTCAGAAGGAACGCGGCAGGTACAGACCAGGGGAGGGAATTACAGGACAAGTTGTCAAGACAGGCAAATCCGCCATAGTGCCTCACATTTCTGATGAACCCATGTTTTTGGATAAAACCGGCGCTAGAAAACGATTTGGGAAAAAGGACATTTCTTTCATTTGCGTGCCAATCAAGATCGGAAATGAAGTTATAGGCGCGCTGAGCGCTGACCGTCTTTTCGAGGAGGGTGTTTCCTTTAAGGAAGACGTGCGGTTGTTGTCAATTATCGCATCTATGATCGCCCAAGCCGTTCGCTTAAGACAGGAGGCGCAGGAAGAGAAACAGCGCCTTGTTGAAGAAAACGCCCGGCTACAGAGCGCGTTAAAGGAAAGGTTCAGGCCTTCAAACATTGTAGGCAATTCCAAAGTCATGCGCGCTGTTTATGACCTTATATCCCAGGTATCTCCGAGCGAGGCCACCGTTCTTGTGAGGGGTGAAAGTGGCACCGGCAAGGAATTGGTTGCCCATGCCATACACTACAACAGCCCCAGGGCTGATAAACCCTTTGTAAAAGTCAACTGCGGAGCGCTTCCTGAGAGCGTTGTCGAGAGTGAGCTTTTTGGACACGAGAGAGGAGCTTTCACTGGCGCAATAGCAACCCGGAAGGGCCGTTTCGAACTTGCGCACAGTGGAACTATTTTTCTCGATGAAATTGGCGATCTATCCCCCACCACCCAGATTAAACTTCTCCGGGTACTTCAGGAAAAGGAATTTGAACGCGTTGGAGGATCAACTACCCTGAAAACCGACGTGAGGATTATTACCGCAACGAATAGAGATCTCGAACTGCTGATCACTCAGGGAATTTTCCGGCATGATCTGTATTATAGGCTTAATGTATTCCCAGTTCACATTCCTCCATTGAGGGAGAGAAAGACCGATATTCCTTTACTGGCTGACTATTTCATCGACAAGTACAGCCGAGCGAACGATAAACCAGTCCTTCGGATTTCAACCCCCGCCATTGACATGTTGATGAGCTATCACTGGCCCGGTAATGTCAGAGAGCTGGAGAATTGCATTGAAAGAGCGGTGCTACTGAGTTCGGACCAGGTCATCCATTCTCACAATCTTCCTCCCACGCTTCAAACGGCTGAGGCTAGCGGTACTGGATATTCCGGCGCGCTTGACACCACGCTTGAGACAATTGAACGCGATTTGATCGTCGACGCTTTAAAAGAGGCACGCGGGAACAAGGCTAAAGCAGCTCGAACCTTGGGGCTGACAGAGCGGATAATGGGTTTAAGGGTAAGAAAGCACGGAATAGACGCGAGGAAGTTTCGTACGTTAATGTAACGGGGTCGTATGTTTTACCTACATTTCGGTGGCTTATACCTTTTGAACTTAAGACTTCCAGGGATTACCTCTTAACGTTTAATCTCATTATTTAAACATGTTATCCTCCCAGCATATTTTCTTGGCTGTTTTGGCGCCACTGTTGCTCTACCTTCAGTAAAATACGAGCCCTGTTCATCATAGAGCTGGTAACTCGGAGACAAACCGATTCAGAGCGCTCACTGATTACGAGAAAAGCGTTAGCTTAAAAAATAAATCTGGAGGTAGTCGAAAAATGAATCAAGCTGACAATGCGTGGGTACTAATTTCTTCGGCGTTAGTTTTACTCATGACGCCGGGTCTTGCGATGTTTTACGGAGGATTGACAAGATCCAAAAACGTTTTATCGACCATGATGCACAGTTTCTTTTTAATGGGACTGGCATCGATAATCTGGATGTTTTACGGATTCAGCCTTGCATTTGCGCCAGACGCCCTTGGGGGTTGGTTAGGCGGATCCAAATATTTTTTCCTGAACAACATAGGAGCGGACCTGTTCCCTGACCTTATCGATCCATCCAAGACAATGACCATACCTGGGACAACATTCATGATCTTCCAGTGTATGTTTGCAATCATTACGCCCGCTCTTATTACCGGGGCCTTTGCGGAAAGAATGAAATTCAGCTCATTTGTATTGTTCATGATCCTCTGGCTCACATTCGTCTACAGTCCTGTGGCTCACTGGGTGTGGGGTCCGGGCGGATGGCTATCCGCAATGGGGGCTCTGGATTTCGCCGGAGGCACCGTAGTGCATATTAACGCTGGAGTAGCGGCTCTCGCATGCGCTATCGTCATCGGTAAACGTAAAGGATACGGGCACGTTCCAATGATCCCTCACAACCTCACTCTGACTTTGCTCGGCGCCGGCCTGCTCTGGTTTGGATGGTTCGGTTTCAACGCAGGTAGCGCACTGAGCGCCAGCGAAGGCGCTTCCATGGCCTTCGTAGTCACTCACATGGCCACAGCAGCGGCGGCGCTATCCTGGGCAGTGGCTGAATGGGTTATCAAGGGTAAACCTACCACACTCGGTGTGGCGTCTGGAGCGGTCGCCGGTCTTGTGGCTATCACGCCTGCTTCAGGGTTTGTTGGTCCAGTGTCATCTGTAATATTGGGCGCAGTGGCCGGAGTTCTCTGTTACCTGGCTGTCCTGGCTAAAAACTCCCTGGGTTATGACGATGCTCTGGATGTAGTAGGTGTTCATGGAGTCGGTGGAATATGGGGCGCAATCGCCACTGGACTCTTCGCATCCAAGGCCATAAACGCTGCTGGAAATGATGGCCTATTCTTTGGAAATCCTGGCCAATTATGGGTTCAAATTGTGGCAATCGTTGCAACTATAGTCTATTCTCTGGTTGTGACTTTGATCATCCTCTACGTTGTCAAAGCCATCGTTGGTCTAAAAGTCTCCGAAGAAGACGAGGTCATTGGTTGTGATACTTCTGAGCACGGTGAGACTGCTTACAACATCTGATGATCAGCTACTGAGCAATGAATGGTGTATTTTAACCTTGAAATGAGAGCACAGACATATCCGGTCAATGATTTTATAAAAAGGGGATAGGCATGAAAAAAGTAGAAGTTATTATCAAGCCATTTAAGCTTGACGACGTCAAAGAGGCCCTTCATTCCATAGGTATACAGGGGATGACGGTTACAGAGGTAAAAGGATTCGGTAGAC
>DYRE01000176.1 GCA_020718965.1 Desulfomonile tiedjei | reverse complement strand
AGCGGCTATCGCATAATCAATTCGCATCCCAAATATGTTCGCGTCTGTCATGTAGCCGTGTCGACTGTCCGGAGTAATG
Organism: Desulfomonile tiedjei; assembly: GCA_020718965.1. GTDB lineage: Bacteria > Desulfobacterota > Desulfomonilia > Desulfomonilales > Desulfomonilaceae > CAJBEZ01. Next base: position 4,969 of record DYRE01000176.1, on the reverse strand, counting down.
GAATTATTCCCGGAACCGTAAGTGTAGGAAAGGAGCAAACTGTAAGGCCGGAACACCGAAACGTTAGTCAGAGCCGTTGCGAGATTCAAAGGGGGATACATTTGCCTGTCAATACGCACCCCATGCCTCCTGTCAAAACCGGGAATATAGGACCAGATAAAGCTAATTTTGGACGGTCCCACAAGCGCTCCGGTTTCTACAGCAGTACGCCAGTGTTCAACGTAATTTGCAGCGAACCGGCTCTTGCCCTCACTGACACCGGGATCAGAAGCCAGCCATCGCTGACGTTTGGTAACCTCATAGGCCCATGCAGCCTCTGCGTTGAAGAAAATACTGCCATTGAAATATTTGAAGTACACTGTCCCGTCAGTTATGACAGTATCCGAAGGAATCACACCATAGCGGCCTGTCGGCGTTGCAATGTCATCTCCCTGATATGTGGCGGATTCAGGGCCAGTGTGAAATTTCCAAATCCTTCCGCCAATGCCTGCGGATATAGGACCAGAGTCATAAGTCATGCCCGTAACCAGATCAAACTGCCGTGCTGCGTTCTTATCAGATAGCGTATAGTAATAAGGACTTCCCAACAACCAGGGGGCCACATTAATACCCACACGAAATGGTCCGTAGTTAGTCATGAGCAATAGGCCAACAGCGTCTGCGTTATCATCTCCGTCGAAGATCAATCCTGTTCCGAATGGACCGGGCCTCTTGCCAAAGACCACAATACCCCATGGGGTCTGTAAAGAAGCCCACAAGGTTTCCCAGTAACCAGGAGAGAAGGATCTCAGAACACCTGGCGCCATACCTTCAGGGTATTCAGACCTGGCCATTGTGCCCGGGCTTGTGGGATTGTAAGGAGTTTCCCACGACCCGATCCTGTACGAACCTCGTATCCTGAGCGCTTGAGTAAGCCTGAATTCAGGAGACATAGTCATGTAGAGCGTTGCGAGGGACAAGTCAGAACCCGAGGATATTTCTCCATTGCCACTCAATGTCGGCACTGACTGCATTTCATGACCTAACCATCCATTCATCGAGGCCGCGCTTCCAATGGTTCCGCCATATCCATCTGCGCCTGCGCCACTGGCGTCAGTGTCGAATGGACCGAAAAAGCCATTAGAGCCAAGTTGGGAATAGGACGCGTATTTCCATGTCATGATGCCTGTCATGGAAAATTCATATCCCCATAACGGTCTAGCTAAACCGCTAAAGAAAATCAGACAAATCGCAGCTAGAAAGAGTCGCACTGAACATCTTGAAGTCATAGGCTCTCCCCAATTCGCGTAGTACGTACGAAGACACAGGGAGTTGAAACTCCAAAAATCAAAGCCCCCTGAATGCTGATAGAACCTGACGTCTTTGGCATCATAAAAATTAACAGAACCATTCATCAATAACAAAGGAAATTTTGTGGGACCCATACGCCGCTGGATAGAAAATCGCTACGTCGCATGCAATTAGTGCTTTCGTTCCAAATCAAAAGGTTATAGATAGATTTGAGTAACCTTTTGACGACTGTGACAAAAAATTCTGGGCAGAGCTTGACAAGGAAATGAGCCAAAACGAATTCAAGAATTGAGAATTTACATTTAACGCCATTGTCCCATTTTCCAGGGATTATTTTTCCGCTAAAACGATAATTGCTTCCCATGCTCTTTTTGTACTTGCGCTGTGCCAAAAAACTTCTAGTTCAGGAAAATAGTGATGAAATTTAGAGACAAGTTGATGGCCGGTTATTTGCTGGCAGCGGCGCTTATCACCATGAGCGGGCTATTCGGGATATACGGGACCGAAAAGATCGTAACTTTACTTGAAAGTAAAGACATGGTGGTAAGGTCCATAGTAATTTCAGCCTCTATATTGGCCCGGAATGCTAAAAGCCTAGAATCTAATCTCTTGATTTATCTGATGTTTGGAAACAAAGAGTTTAAGGAAAATTACTTTCGACAGGTGACGGAACTCAGAGAAGCGGAAAGATCCTTGCGCCAAGTTGTTCAAGATCCTCATGGCATGAGAATCCTGGACCTGGTCAAATCAGAGTCAGACTTGGCCGTGACTGCGGGCCGCGCCTTGTTGGATTCTTTTGACGCTTCCGTGGAGACTAATAGTACTTACGTCGCGTCGGATCACAAAGACTTGATAACGGCGTTTGTAGAGACTACGAGAAATATTCGCAGACAGGCCATGAAATTGGCGGACATAGAAACCAATTTTCTTAATAGACAGGAGGCGATAACAGCTTCTATGGAGATTGCTTCGTATTCCAAGAGGCTGCAGGGCCACTTGATCCTCTACTTGCTCCTTCAAAACAGTGAAGAGAGGCGGAAGGTTTTTGACAGATACCAATCATTTTATGAGATGATTTCTATTCTCGATGACAAACTGATTGACCCAGCGGCCAGAAAGATCCTCAATGAGATCAGGATAGAGATGGAACAAATGATGCCAGCCGTGCAAGAGCTATTGAACAGAAATGATAGTTCTATTGCAAACAAAGGATTCCCCTCGCCGGAACATCATGAAGCCCTGATACGAAAAGTCTGCGCATTGACCAATAGCCTTGGGAACAAGGGGGTAGCGCTAGCCCGATTAAATGTTCATCTGGAAACCGAACCACAGAATCTAGCCCTTGAGAGAGTTCGTTTTGTTCAGTTGACCATTCTGGTTGTTACCGTCATCCCGATTATCCTGGCCTCCATTTTGGGTTGTGTGGCCAACCGGAAGGCAACCGAGTTAGCAGAATCCAAATCCGAGCTTGAGTATTTGAACAATGCGCTGGATGAGCGCTCTAATGAGCTGACGATTGCCAACGAGCAACTAAAAGCCAAGATCCTGGATCATGAGAAGGCGGAAGAGGAGAAATCCAACCTCATAATCGAGCTTCGGGAAGCTCTTGCCGAGGTCAAGAAGCTAAGTGGTTTTCTTCCTATTTGCTCGTCCTGCAAAAAGATACGCGATGATAAGGGCTATTGGAGTGAGGTTGAACAATATGTGAGCGCCCATTCGGACGCCGAATTCAGCCACAGCATTTGTCCTGATTGCATGAGATCATTGTATCCAGAGTATGCTGATGCGGTTCTTGACCGCTTGGAGAAGGACGAAAAGAAATAGAGAGGGTCTATACCTAAACCAGTCTTGAGTGAAATTGGGACATCAAATTAAAATCAGGATTTTTCCGATCTTTGTATGTCTGCTTTTCCCGCTGATATTTTTTGCGGAAAAAAGGTTCGCGATGTTAGTGGAAACCTCGCAGAAACCTGGACCAAACGTGGGGACAGAATCGAGATAAGAAACAAGGACAACAATCTGACAAGGGGGCGTAAAAGGGTAGACGAAGGTATTGATGTCCGAGACGGGCACGGGAACTTGATCCGCGAGGAGTCGGGTGAACACATGACTAACCGCATCACATTAGTCAGACCAGTCTTAACCGCCATTGATGTCAGCGCCGAGGAGAAATCTACTTTACTGAATCCTTGAGGGCTTTTGCCGCTGAGAACTTTGCCGCTTTTCTTGCCGGGATCTTGATTTTCTTTTTGGTTTGAGGATTCAAACCTGTTCGGGCTTTTCTCGTGACAACAGAAAACTTGCCAAAACCAGGGATGGAAATTTCGTCGCCGGCGACCAATCCCTCGGCCACAGCGCCAAATATCAAGTTTATGGCTTCCGATGCCTGCTTCTTGGTAATGTTGCCCTTCTCTGCGAGTTTGTCGACAAATTCGGCCTTCGTCATGTCATCTCCTCCCTCGAAATAATAATTTCGTCAACAATATGAATATGGGCTATTTAAGCCACGCCGGGACTGGGTGTCAAGCGGAAATTGCCGAACAACAGGAGTCTGAGCAATATTTTGTGAACAGGTGGATATATTTTCCTTGATTAGAGATCATTTGTTCTCTATAATAACAAATTGGTAGACAACATCGGAAATATTCATGAGGAGACTCGTGGCGCCTGTTCAGTCACTCGATAAGGCATTAGCTGAAAAAACTCTTAAAGAAGCCATGACTATGAGTATCTTTTGCCATGCGCATCCTCTTGCTTCGCTGAAGACTGTTTTAAGAAAACAGAAAGTGGTTACATCCAGTAATTTGCGACGGATGCCTTCAGGATCGAGGGTCAGGATCTCCGGCATGGTTATTATAGTACACACTCCTCCGACTAAGTCCGGTAAAAGAGTTATGTTTCTGACGCTGGAAGACGAAGCGGGGCTACTCGATGTTGTGGTTTTCTCCAAGGTTCAGGAGAGATTCGCCAGGATCATCCTGACTAGTGAGGTATTAACTCTTGAAGGAAGACTGCAACGTAAGGGACCGACAGGCTTAGCTATTTCGGTAATCATGGAGAAGGCGCTGGTTGGTCTTTGCGGGCCTCTGACGAAACTTCTGGCTAATGTGACGCACGTCCGGATCCCAAGAAAGACTTGTGATTTAAAAAGGTCCGCAGTGAAGACGGTTATTCCGGAACCTGAGAATTGCGATTATCCGACGCAGTTGTCGTTTGGGTTTTGAGCAGGGAAACATCAGAGACGGTGTCATGCGAAATCCTGGATTTTGGGCTGACACTGGATGTCGTCCATACAAAGCTTAACGCTTCGGATAAAAGCTCGGACTTTCACAGATCAGCATGGTTGCAAACTCAGTGAAGATTTTGATAACTTACTCAAATGCAAATATTGATAATATTCATACTGATAGTATTAAATGGTTTGTTTGCCATGGCGGAAATCGCCATAGTTTCGTCACGTAAGGTAAGATTGATACAAAAGGCTGAAGCTGGAAACGAACGAGCCAGAGTTGCGTTAAAACTTGCTCACGAACCAGGGCCTTTTCTTTCTGCAATTCAAATAGGAATAACGTCGATTGGGGTTCTAAACGGAGCATTTGGTGAGACAGCTATTGCATCGGGCCTATCCGAAACATTTTCAAACCTGCCGGTCCTTGCGCCATACAGCAAGACAATTTCC
>DYRE01000175.1 GCA_020718965.1 Desulfomonile tiedjei | reverse complement strand
AACCATCAATGTCCTGAAGTCCTTTTTCATATTCAGCGTGCAATTCTACTGAACCCCGGATTCCCTCCGCTGCTGAATACTGTATGGGCATTCCGTCAACATCTTTGAATGGTGAGTGTATGATACCAATAGGGAAATACTTTATTTCAGTTGTCATCTTTTAGCTCGGTGTCTTATGTCAACCAACAAGAGGCGTAGTTTACACACCTCTTGTTGGTTGAATTTATGATTGGAGCAAATAAACACCTTCAAGTTGAATCCGGTAACCTCGCCGGACGCACTTTCTTTGAACCCGGGAATTACTATAGAGTCCCCGCAATAACGAGACGCTGGATTTCGTTAGTCCCCTCGTAAATCTGCGTGATCTTAGCGTCCCGCATCATACGCTCGACTGGATACTCTGTACTGTAGCCAAAACCGCCCAAAACCTGAACAGCCTCAACTGTAGTCCACATAGCGACATCGGAGCAGAACGCTTTAGACATGGACGAATGTCTTATTGTTTCAGGTGGGATCCTGGACATGTCTTTAGATACCTTGTCCAGAAGAGAACATGTTTTCCACAGGAGAGCACGCGCCGCTGTTGTCTTCATGGCCATGTCGGCAAGCTTGAACGCAATGGCCTGATGCTTGATAATAGGCTTTCCAAAGGCGACTCTTTCTTTTGCGTACTGAGTCGCGTATTCGAAAGCTCCAGCGGCAATACCCAATGCTTGAGCCGCCACTGAAGGTCTACTGAAGTCAAGCGTTTTCATCATGATGTGAAAACCCATGCCTTCTCCGCCGAGAATGTTTTCAGCAGGTACTTCGACATCTTCAAAGACTAATTCTCTGGTATCTGAGGATCTAATTCCGAGCTTGCTCTCCTTTTTTCCTATGGTAAAACCGGGCCAACCTTTTTCAACTATGAACACACTTGCGCCCTTGTAGGCGGGCACATCCGGGTCTGTTACAGCGTAGACGCTAAATGTGTCAGCGATGCCACCATTGGTAATCCACATTTTGGATCCGTTCAGGATGTATTTGTCTCCTTTTTTTACGGCACGCGTCTTTAGCGCCGCCACATCGGAACCGCCCTTGGACTCGGTTAACCCAAATGCCGAAGTTTTCTCACCGCTGGATAGGGGTGTGAGATATTTTTCCTTTTGCTCGTGATTTCCCGCAAGAATAATTGGGAGGGTCCCGAGTTCCTGGACTGATGGTATGAGCGCTACGGAGGCATCCGCTTTCGCCAGTTCTTCTACAACAATGCAATGGGCCAGCATGCCTGCTTCCATGCCACCATAGGCCTCTGGAAAATCTACCCCCATCAATCCATTTTCTTTCATAAGTTCAAGCATATCGTATGGATATTCGCCCTTCTTATCTCTTTCTTCAGCGGCGGGAGCAACTTTTTCCTTCGCCAGACGCCTGACCATATCCTGAAGCATTTGCTCTTCTTCTGTAAGCCCAAATCTTTCCATTTCTTCCATAGTTTTCCTCCAATAGTAACTTTGATCAATTATGTGTAGTCGTAAAAGCCTTTACCACTTTTTCTGCCGAGCCTGCCTGCTCGAACCATTTTCTTGAGCAGTCCCGGTGGCCTGTACTTTGGATCCCCAAATTCTTCATAAAGATGTTGTTGAACATGCAGCATTGTGTCCAGTCCTACCAGGTCGGCTAGAGCAAGAGGGCCCATAGGGTGGTTGGCTCCGAGCTTCATCCCCTCATCAATCTCAGCGGCGGTTGCCAAGCCTTCCTGAAGAACAAAAATAGCTTCAGTAATCATCGGTACGAGTATTCTGTTGACCACGAACCCCGGAGCTTCCAGGACCTCTATGGCTGTCTTGTTCATCTTGTTTGCGACTTCCTTGGTGATTGCCACGGTTGCGTCCGATGTTGCATAACCTCTTATGACTTCAACCAGTTTCATCACAGGAACCGGATTAAAAAAATGCATACCAATGAACTTGTCCTGTCGATTCGTTGCGCCGGCCATCTCGGTTATACTAAGGGCCGATGTGTTGGAAGCGAAAATGACTTCCGGGGCGGCCAAAGAATCCAGCTCACTGTACACTCTCTTTTTAAGATCCAGATTCTCGATCACCGCTTCAATGGTCATGTCCACATCTTTTACCAAATCCGCCAGGGTCAGGCACGTTTTAATGCGACCTCGGATGTCCCCGGCTTCAGAGGCGGTGATGATCCCTTTGTCGACCATTCGTTTGAGATTCTTTTCAATGGTGGTGACGCCTTTTTGAATGAACCTTTCCTCAACATCCATGAGATTAACTTCGAATCCACTTTGAGAGGCCACCTGCGCAATACCGGAACCCATTAACCCCGCGCCTATTACCCCGATTCGCTTGATTGTCATCAAAAATTCTCCCTTCCCAATGGGAATCGTAACACCAGAAAATCTGGAAATTTTGTAAGATAAATGTTTAACTTGTCTTAAAAGATTTATCAGAGAGGAAAGGTTTGTTCAAGCGTTTCCAACAAACTTGGAACCGTTCGTTGATACACTTGGATTGCTCGACCGCACTCTGTGTGTTAACATTCACGAACGTCACAAGTGAGTGAAAATTCCTGGACGAGGAGGATTGGATGCCAAAGGTAGGGGTTATAGCCGTAGGACAAAGCGCATTTGTCCGTTCATATCCTGGATCAATTCGCGAACTTGCTTTTGAGGCGTTCAGAGACGCGCTCAGTGGATCGGGAATTAAAGCTAACGATATTGAGGCCTCTTTAATTTGTTCAGCTCCGGAGTATGACAAACAAAGAACTCCCGCAGGTTTGGTAGCTGAATATCTGGGGCTGAACCCTCAACCAACCTTTTACGTGGAAAGTGTATGTTCATCAAGTTCAAGCGGCTTGAGAACAGCCTATGCGCTGATAGCTTCCGGGCTTCACGAAGTAGTCATGGTGCTCGGTTTTCAGAAAATGTCCGAAATATCATCCGCTGAGTCCCAGGAAAGAATGGGCAGAGGCGCGGACATTCAATGGGAAGCGCCATTTGGAACGATGATGCCGGCGTATTACGCTATGCATGCAAGGGGACATTTTACAAAATATGGAACGACCGAAGAAGACTTGGCCCTGATAAGGTTGAAATCATCTACGTATGGAGTAATCAACGAGAAGGCCGTGTTTAGGAAATCACTGACATTGGACAAGATCATGGAGCCCAAGTATATTGCCACACCCCTTAAAATGATGGATTGTTGCGCAAATGCGGATGGATTATCATGCATTATATTGGCGTCGGAGGAGAGGGCTAAAGATTTATGTAAAAAGCCGGTCTGGGTCAAAGGGCTTGGTATGGCCACAGCTCCTATCAATATGGCTGGTCGAGACACATTCAGCGGGCTCAAGTGCGCTCAGTTGGCGGCAAAAAGGGCTTACGAAATGGCGGGTGTTGGGCCGAAGGAAATCGACGTCGCCGAAGTTCATGACTGTTTCACAATAGCCGAAATGATGGCTTACGAGGATCTTGGATTCGCTGAAGCAGGTCAGGGAAAAGAATTAATAAGAAACAAGGAAACCTATAAAGAAGGCCGAATACCTGTCAATGTAGACGGCGGGCTGCTTTCCAAGGGGCATCCAATTGGCGCCACGGGCGGGTCCCAAATTAGAACCATAGCGCTACAGCTCAAAGGCGAGGCAGGAGAAATTCAGGTGCCCGGGGCCAAAATAGGGCTAGTTCACAACATCGGTGGAGTGGGAATATATGGCAATGTCACCATATTCGGCGTCGATTGACATCCTTGTTGTGGTGAATCAATGATCCAACTTTTACAAAATTCAGTGCGGGAAAATAAAGAGCCCGAAAAACCCGGCAATGAGAAAGAAACTAGAACGGGAGAGAATGAAGCTGATCCTTCCTGTCGGGATTTTTCTTCGGGGGTCAAACAATCATGCCGTTCCAAATGGTCAGCCGAATTTGCCAGAAGATTCGGTCCGGGTTGAAAGTGAACAGGTGACGCTGGATGTGTCCCGATCATATCAAATGTTTTTAAATTGCCGTATTGCAAATGTTGGAGGAACAGATGGGTTTTGAACAATTTGGCGTTGTGAGCTTCACTGCTACAACCAAGGTTGAAAAGTTCGTGGATTTTCTCAGGGAAGGAAAGGTGTGTGGCACAATCTGCAAGGCCTGTGGCGCAAAGTTCTTTCCGCCTCGCAGTGACTGCAACTGTTGTTTAAGTGATGACATGGAATGGTTTGAAATCTTGGGTGATGGTAACTTGCTGACCTACACCGAAGCGATGTACGCCCCCGCCGGTTTTGAAAAGGATGTTCCCTACCTTCTTGGTGTAGCGGAGTTTAAAGATGGGGCAAAGGTTTTCGGCAGGCTGGACAAATCAATGTTAGAAGGTGGCATAACCCCAGGAATGAAGATAAAACTGAAAACTGTAAATCTTGAAGAGGGACGAATAAGTTACGAACTGACCTCAGCGTGATCGCCAATTGGCTGACGGACAATTGTTTCAGTTATTATGGGAAAATGCCCTATGGTAGCTAGTTGACTATTCCGGTACGTTAATCGTTTTGGTTAAGGGCACGATAAAAACTACAAATTTTTGTTAATTATTCTTGGACATGTCCTCAATAGGTATTTGATCCATGAGGACATGTTTCTTAAAATCTACTTGAAGCTCTCGATCAGCGACAAAAGCTCCAATGTCTTTTTTTCCAGTAAACCTTTGTCGTTTCTCGTCTCCAGATTGAGTCTTATCACCGGTTCTGTGTTGGAAGGTCTCAAGTTGAACCTCCAGTCCGAGAATTCCATGCTGAGGCCATCGGTATGGTCTTTGCCCATTTCTGATCCTTTGTAATGTGACTCTACCCGGGAAATCACACTATGTGGATCAGACACGGTCCTGTTTATTTCCCCACTTACCGGATACTTTTCCATCCTTGACCTGACAAGCTCAGACAAGGGTTTGCCCGCGGAACTCACAGCTTGGGCAAGTACCAGCCAGGGAATCATTCCACTATCACAGTATGCGAAATCACGAAAATAATGGTGAGCGGACATTTCCCCTCCGTAGACTGCGTCTTCAACGCGCATCCGCTCTTTTAT
>DYRE01000174.1 GCA_020718965.1 Desulfomonile tiedjei | reverse complement strand
CCGCTGTCACTGCCCTGTATCCCTTTTGATTTCCAAGGGCTTCCTTAAGAAAAACACCTGTATATGACCTCAGGTTTTCCACGATTTTTTCCGGAGTTCCCTGAGCTATGACGTACCCGCCCTCATCCCCTCCCTCAGGCCCCAGATCGATGATATAGTCCGCAACTTTTATCACATCCATATTATGTTCAATCACAAGAACTGTGTTCCCTGCGTCTACCAGACTTGTAAGAACATCCAACAATTTCTTTACATCGTGAAAATGAAGGCCCGTTGTCGGTTCATCCAGAATATAGAGAGTTTTGCCGGTGCTTCGTCGGGACAGCTCTTTTGAGAGTTTGATCCTTTGCGCTTCGCCGCCGGAAAGTGTAGTTGCCGGCTGTCCAAGCTTGATGTAACCGAGCCCGACTTCCTGCAATGTTCTGAGCTTGTTGTAAATCGAGGGTATATTCTCCATGAATTCTGCGGCCTGATTCACCGTCATGTCCAATACATCGGTAATATTCTTGCCTTTGAATTTGATTTCCAGGGTTTCCCTGTTGTATCTCTTGCCGCCACATATGTCACATTTCACGTAAACATCCGGAAGGAAGTGCATTTCAATCTTTATCACTCCATCACCGTGACAGGCTTCACATCTTCCACCTTTAACATTAAAACTGTAACGTCCAGGTTTGTAGCCTCTCATCTTTGATTCAGGCAGCGTGGAGAAAAGTTCCCGAATGTGGCCGAATACTCCAGTGTAAGTGGCAGGATTGGAACGTGGGGTGCGCCCAATCGGACTTTGGTCTATTTCAATGACCTTGTCGACTTGCCACAGGCCCTCTATCTTGTCTACAGAATTCATCTTTTCGAGATTTCGCTGAGTTTTAATTTGCAGGGCTTTTCTAAGGACCTCAATGACCAGGGTGCTCTTTCCTGACCCTGAAACACCCGTCACACACGTAAACATCCTTAATGGAATGGTTACATCTATGTTTTTGAGATTGTTGGCCCGAGCTCCTCTGATTATTATCTTTTCTTTTGTAGGTTTCCGGCGTTTGTCCGGAATCGGAATAAACTCAGCGCCTGAGAGGTACCGGCCTGTTATTGACTGTTGGTATTCGAGCAATTCAGCGGGAGCGCCGGCAAAAACAACTCTACCGCCTAGCCTTCCCGCTCCAGGCCCCATGTCGATCACGAAATCAGAGTGCATTATCGTCTCCGGGTCGTGCTCAACGACAATGACCGTATTCCCCTGGTCCCTCAGGTCTGTCAAGGTAGAAAGAAGCCTCTGGTTGTCCCTCTGATGGAGCCCGATACTTGGCTCATCGAGAATGTAGAGGACACCAACGAGAGATGATCCTACCTGAGTGGCGAGTCTTATTCTCTGGGATTCACCTCCTGAGAGGGAGGCTGAACCCCTATCCAGTGTCAAGTAGTTCAAACCGACCTTTTCCAAAAAACCCAGCCTGGCGCGTATTTCCTTTATTATCCGCCGTGCTATTTCCACACTCCGTGGGCTAAGGACCAGATTTTCCATAAATCCGGCGGCATTACGAACAGACATGGAAGTCAGTTCATGGATTGGAATCCCTCCAACAAGAACGCTTCTGGCCTCTCTCTTGAGTCTAGCCCCCTGACACGACGGGCAAGGTATTTCACTGAGAAATGCGCCAAACTCCTCCAACACATCTTCACTCTCGGTTTCCAGTTGGCGTCTGTCCATGTTGGGGATTACCCCTTCAAATGGTTTTCTAAAATAATGTCGTCTGCCGTCTCTCTCATAGTTGAACTCTATTTCCTCTGCGCCTGAGCCGTACAGGACCATATCCTGGACTTTGGCGGGTAACCTGCTGAACGGGAGATTTATGTCGAATGAATAGTGATCAGACAGAGACATTAGTGTCTGTTTGAGGAATATGGAGTTGGTTTTTTTCCACGGGGATATGGCTCCATTTAGAAGTGAAAGCTCTGGATCCGGAACAACCAGATCTGGATCAAAACGCTTCTTTACTCCAAGTCCACCACAAACCTCGCATGCTCCATATGGGTTGTTAAATGAAAATAATCTGGGGGATAACTCTCCTATGGAAACTCCATGTTCTGGACAGGAGAGATTTTCGCTGAATAGGTGTGTCTGTCCATCCTGATCCTCCAAAACGACTACACCCTGGCCGAGACGGGCGGCTATTTCAAGAGAATCAGCCAGTCTTCTTTCTACTCCAGGCTTTATCACAAGCCGGTCAACTACGACATCAATGTCATGTTTTTTGTTCTTCTCCAAACGAATGTCAGTCGACAAATCTACAAGATTTCCATCGATCTTTACCCTTATGAAACCATCACGAAGAAGCTTTGTGAGTTCCAATCGATATTCACCCTTCCGACCTTTAATTATCGGACCTAGGACATGGATTCTGGAGTTTTCCGGAAAAGCCATTACCTGATCCACCATTTGTTGAATCGTCATGGAACTGATTGGTTTTCCGCATTCCCAACAATGCGGTATACCAACTCGCGCGTAAAGTAACCTAAGATAGTCATATATCTCGGTGACAGTCCCTACTGTAGACCTGGGATTCTTGGATGTCGTTTTCTGTTCGATACTGATGGCCGGAGACAGGCCCTCTATAAGATCCACGTCGGGCTTGTCCATCATCTCAAGAAACTGCCTCGCATACGCTGACAGCGACTCCACGTAACGCCTTTGACCCTCCGCGTAAATTGTGTCGAATGCCAGAGTAGACTTTCCAGACCCTGACAAACCGGTAATAACAACCAGCTTATCTCGTGGAATTTCTAGATCGATATTTTTTAGGTTGTGCTCACGCGCGCCGCGAATCACTATTTTCTGAGATGACATACGGAGATTTTAACCTTTCAAAACTAGTAAATAGATAATTCGTTCACATTACTGTTATTATTAGAGTACCCAAATCAAACAAACATAAACATGAACGGTATACCGCGCTTTACGCCAAGTGTATGTAATTCTATTGATATTTATAACCCATCCTCAAACTTTCATCTATTTAGTCAATATAATAATAAAAAAACATAAACTATTTGTTGACTAACGAAACATCCCGTGCTATCTCCGCAGTATTTTCTGGGAGGCGAAATATCGGACGCCTTTCGGGTTTTATTTTTTAAGTAGGAGGTATGGATATGTTGTTCCCTTATTCCGATGCCGCGATTGGAGTTCCCGAACCTCCCGGCGACTTCGAGAGCAATTACCGTCAACTAAAAAAAACCATTAACACCGCCATTAAGAATGGAATCGCTTTAGATCAGCTAAACCTCATACCAAAGAATCCTGCCGAAAAATCGTCCGAAAATCTCTCCAAAGAAGACCTCCTCCGCCTTTTGAAGCTGATCAGGAGCATTAAATCGAGATGTGAATCACTACTTGAGCCACCCGTCCCACCAGAACTGGAGCGTGATATCCTCTCGAAATCTTTGGAAGATCGTCTTCCATGGGAAACCGAGGCGCTTGAGAAAATTGAGGCCTGGAAAAAGGCGCTAAAGACGGTAAGAGCCGAAGTCCGAATTGAACTCAATCAGCATCTGAAATCAGAATTTTTCCATGAGAAGCGACGGTAAATTTTAAACCATCGCTCCCCTTTGACTAGCCTATAATCACAGCGTGGACGGCGTTTGGCCCCATGGTCGACGCCAGTTCTCGCATGAGAGCATTTTCAGATTATCAAGTCATAACATAAGAGCGGCATGGAATGAACCTGACATGCCATGATAGTTACTATTCTGGGTAAGAATCAAAAAGATGTCCCCATTTGGATGTTTTCTTGAATCTTTCGATTTGAGGTCGCGCCTTAATCGGCCAATATATATAATCATGATAAAAAAATGATCCAAAAACAAAAAGATAGACTAGCGGTGTCCTAAAAAACAGTTTCTGGATAGGCTTCAGCGGGCCAAACCAGATGAATTTGCCAACAGCGGAAGCAGCGTTGTCGCCGACCGTAAAACCCCAATTCTCTTTTGAAATATCTTCTCCAATTATTTCTATTTCTTCACTTTTTCCGATTCCGAGACCTGATTCATGAGCTATGCGGATGAAGTCCAGGCTCATAGGGTCAAATCCCATCAGTTTGGCGGCTACCGCATCGATGGCAGTGCTATCCCCAGATGCCAGCATGAGATCCTTGTCTACTGGAATCATCGTTCTCGGCCCAGGACCGTTTCCAGCCACAGTTCCATCCATTACCGTAAATATTCCTGAATGAATTTCTTTCTGTATGTCAAGGAGGTCATTCAACGTTTGATGGATTACCGAATGAGTATAATGTCTTTTGCTGTTAAGCAAACCACCAAACGCATTTTTCATCGAACCCGTTGTACCCGTATATATGTGACATTTCACTGTTGGTAAATGAATTATGTTTTTCCCCAGGAAATACTCCGGGATACTTATTCCTTCAGGAAAAATCTCGTCCAGAACTCTCATCTTGGCTTTGGGTTTGTATTTGACCCACCTAATGTCGGATTCGCGAAAATTATAAAGTACCGGTATCTTATATTTTTCAAATATGGGTACATATTTATTGAGTTTCTCGCCCTTGAACGCGTTTGTAACCACGGTTTCGTTTTGAACACAGACAATATCGTTGTATCCGGCCTCCCGAAGCCCGATTATGACTCCTTCGAGCTGCCATGGAGTGGTATTCGCGCTCAGAAACGGAAAATGCCACGATATATTGTCTTTCAGAATTACGGTCCTGGAAGGATCCAGAAAATCTGTTAAACGCGCTCTTTCCATTATGGTTGCTATGTCTTCAAGGACGGTTTCAGGTTTGGTCCTTATCACTGATACAATTGCTTTCTTAGCCATTTTTTACCTTCTAAAATTAGTGGTCATTGTTCTGTAACCACTATTGGCTATAAAAACAACCCATAAAACTATGAAGGCGAAATTGGACGATAATTGGATTTCCAAATCTGTTTAATTCTTGACATGATTCATTCTAACAGGTAGATTTTCATTTTGCATCGGGCCGTTAGCTCAATTGGTAGAGCAACTGACTCTTAATCAGTAGGTTTGGGGTTCGAGCCCCCGACGGCC
>DYRE01000576.1 GCA_020718965.1 Desulfomonile tiedjei | reverse complement strand
GTGTCTTGTTTTCTTTCTTCTTCTGAGGATACTATGCTCTGCGAAAGCCAAAGAGCAATGATCCAAATTGAAGACCTTGAAATCCAGTTGCCTGGTTTTTCAGTAACCGATGTAAACCTTGCAATAGTTCCAGGAGAATTTTTCGCGCTTATAGGTCCTACGGGCGCAGGCAAGACGCTCATTCTGGAGGCCATTGCAGGAATAGTTCCTGTAACAAGCGGCAGGATTCGTATAAATGGCCGTGATGTCACTCATTTGCCACCCGAAAAACGCAATATCGGAATAGTGTATCAAGATTGCGCTCTTTTTCCACATTTGGATGTATATCGAAACATTATCTACGGATTACGATATCATGGAAAAAACTGCGGAGACCTGGAATCCGTGTTGCAGCCACTGACACAACTGTTAAATCTCGACCACTTGATGCGGCGATTTCCCACACACCTCAGTGGAGGCGAAAAACAGCGTGTGGCTCTTGCAAGAGCGCTCTGCGTTCAACCCTCAGTTCTCTTGCTGGACGAACCACTCTCAGCCCTGGATCCAATTTTTCGTGATGAAATTCGCCGATCGCTTAAATCAATTCATCAGAAGCTCGGTATAACATTTTTCATGATTACCCATGACTTTTCGCAGTTGACGTTCCTTGCAGACAGGGCGGCCATTGTGAACCAGGGCAAGATTCTTCAGCAGGGCTCGGTAGATGAGCTGTTTCAAAGACCGGTCGATCAGTTTGTGGCGCAATTTGTAGGTATGAAAAACGTTTTTCCTGCCCGATTTGAGGGCTTGAAGGCTATCGTCGGAGATCTGGAGATTACACTGGAAAGAATATACGGAAAACCGCCCAGTTTTGTAGCAATACGGCCTGAAGACATTACCTTAGGTGACCTATCTTCAGTTGACACTGACGTGAATTCGTTTCAGGGTTTAGTGAAGACAGTGATCGACGAGGGTCCTTACAGTGAAGTGTTAATTAGCGTAGGCGATCTTACGTTTGTCGTAGTGACTACCAAAAGCGCAATCATTCGTCTTCAAATTGTTTCAGAAGCCTTAATCAGGTTATGCGTCCCACCATCAGCGGTTCATGCGCTTTGAACCAGCTACGAAATCTACGAGG
>DYRE01000575.1 GCA_020718965.1 Desulfomonile tiedjei | reverse complement strand
AGGAACGGTATCGCGAGCAGGTGAAGTGCGTGTATATCGATCCGCCGTACAACACCGCATCTACCCCCATACTTTACAAAAACGAATATCGGCACTCGTCATGGGCGGCACTGATGTGGGATAGGCTGGCCATTTCACGAGTAGTCATGAAAAAAAATGGCGTTAAGTCAGTAGCCATTGATGACACTGAGATGCTCAACCTTTCGAAAATACTTGAAGATGTGTATCCGGAATTTAGGCAGTCGAGAGTTACAGTTATTCACAATCCAAAGGGATCCATTACAAAGGATTTTAACCGTGTTCATGAATATTGCCTCTTTCTAACTAAGGAAGAAGCTAAAACGGCAATCGCAAGAACCTTGGAGGAAAACAAGACGCCAAGAAAAATGCGACGTTGGGGGGAAAATTCCTTACGAACTGAGCGCCGCCTTTCCTTCTACCCAATCTATGTGAAGGATGGAAAGATCGTCTGCGTTGGTGAAGTTCCACCTGATGATTTTCACCCTACTGGAAGGAACGTCAAAAAAGAGGACCGTGAAATTGAAATATGGCCGATTGACCAGGATGGGGTAGAAAGACGCTGGAATTTCGGGCTGGATTCAATCCATGAAAATTTGCAGAGAGTTACAATTCAAGAAGTAGACAATACTCTGGACTTGTTTTTAACGCATGAGCTTACTGTCCCCAAAACGGTGTGGAATGGTGGCGAGTTCGATGCTGGCAATTACGGAAACACATTACTCATAAACATCTTGGGAAATAAGCTATTTGATTTCCCTAAATCTATCAACTTGGTAAAGCGCTGCATTTATCTATCAACAACAACCGATAAGGACTCAGTTGTTCTGGACTATTTTGGAGGCTCTGGAACAACGGCCCACGCAACCATTGAACTTAATAAAGAAGACAACGGTGAGCGAAAATATCTTTTAGTTGAGATGGGGGCGCATTTTGACAACGTTCTTAAGCCGAGAACGCAGAAGATAATGTATGCGTCAGAGTGGAAAGACGGCAAGCCCACAGCGCGTCATACCGGCATTTCCCACTGCTTCAAATATATTCGCCTGGAATCCTACGAGGACACGCTCAACAACCTGCGCTACCGGGAGGAGGCGCGGG
>DYRE01000173.1 GCA_020718965.1 Desulfomonile tiedjei | reverse complement strand
ATGGGGGTCCTGTCGGCGCAAGCTGCTATTTCTATTGAGAATGCGTTGCTTTACAAAAACTTGGAAGAATCGGCGGTAAAATACCGGTCCCTGTTTGAAAACGCTCAGGAGACGATTTTCATAGTTCAGGACGGCAGTATCAAATTTTCAAATCCCAGAACCTCAGATCTGACCGGTTATTCAACCGCGGAGCTATCATCTCTACCATTTACACACTTTATTCATCCTGATGATCAAGATTTAGTGTCTGAACAAAACTTTAAGGGGCTAACAGAAGAGTCCGCTTCCAATGTCTACCCCTTTAGAATTGTTAGAAAAGATGGCGCCACACTTTGGGTGCAGATCAACTCTGTTCTGGTCAATTGGGAAGGCTGCCCCGCGACCTTGAATTTCTTGACCGACATCACAGAACTCAAGAAAGCCGCTGATCTCAACATCCGTACAGAAAGACTGAAAGCCACTGGAGAGCTTGCAGCGGGAGTGGCCCATAATTTCAACAATGTGCTACAGATAATAATGGCGGGTGTGGAAATGGCGTTAATCGATTTGGAGTCCGGAAATACTTCAAGGATCAAGAATTATCTGGAGCAGATTCGAGATTCTTCAAAATTTGGCTCAGAGACGGTGAAACGTCTCCAGAGTTTTGCCAGGATTCGAACCGAAGGAGAGTTTTCAGATAGTAAACAGTTCGATCTATCTCAACTGGTCAAACAAGTTTCAGGGATCGGCAAGCCATGGTGGAAAACCAACCTCGAAAGAGATGGAATACAGGTGGATTTAAAACTGGATCTTGAGGATGGTTGTTTTGTGTTTGGCAAGGAAAGCGAATTGTTTGAGGTCTTGATAAATCTCATCAAGAATGCCTGGGAGGCCATGCCTCAAGGTGGAGACATCAGAATCAAGACTGCCATAATCGAGGATCACGTTATTCTGGAAATAAGCGATGCCGGAATTGGAGTTTCTTCTGAGGACATGAAAAGATTGTTCGAGCCCTTTTGGAGCACAAAAGGGACCGCTGGAACCGGTTTGGGACTGGCTGCCAGTCATGGCATTGTGAGTAGTCATGGGGGCACAATTACCGCGGCAAGCAAACATGGAGAAGGAACCACGTTTACAATAAAGCTGCCCATTGTTTGTGGTTCACATGATGAGACGTCATCACATCTGCCAACGGACCTTGACTTGAATCTTAAGATACTTATCGTGGATGACACACCTCCGCTGGTAACGCTTCTACACGATCTACTCACAACGTACAATCAAAGCGTAATTGATGCGCATTCGGGGAAAGCTGCGCTGGATCTGTTTCGACATAATGAATTTGACCTGGTTATTTGTGATCTGGGGATGCCGGAAATTAACGGCTGGGAAGTTGCTAAGACGGTGAAAATGATTTGCGAGGCAAAGCAAGTTTCCAAAACGCCATTTTTGCTTTTAACCGGATGGGGCGGACAGTCATTGGATCAAGACAAGATCGTCGAATCCGGCATCGATGGAGTACTCGAAAAACCAATTGATGTTCCCAAGCTTTTCAAGGTAATCCGAAAAGTTATGAACAAGCGCTTAGGGGCTATTCCAAATGATGACTGAATCCGACAACAGCTATTTTGAACGGTCTTACCATCAAGTCCTCAACTTGTTGGAACGCCATAACCTGCTCAAAGAAAGGCTTCCGTTTACAAAAGGTTTGCTGGAAGAAGCAGTGTTTTTCGCTTACAAAATGAGGCTAATCCCACAGGGCGAAGTGAAGAAACACCTCCAACTGGATCGCCAGGAACTACGCCGGAAAATCAACGAATGGAATAGTGGTGACGAAGGTAACTGTTCATGTCGTCTGGCCAGAAATCCTTTTATTGAGCAAGGGGAATGACCGCCAGATCAAACGACCCGGTTAAGCCTTTATTAGTGAGCTGGAAACCGCCGTTAAACGTGTCCGCTCCTGGTTTCCAATAATTCTAAAAAGCTTTCAATCTGTTTTTCCAAATTTTCAAACGAATACAGCCTGGTATCATTTTGATCGGCCTCAAAAATTACCCCCGGTATTCCAGTTCTTTTTGTGATAGTGTCCCTTAGCGCGAATACATCCTGCGAAATCCACTTGCAGCTTCGATTTGAATGAAACAAAAAACCGTCAACCCTGTAACGACGGGCTAGTTCAATATATTTTTCGACCCTGTAATCAAAATTTAAATTGAAGGTATACAAATATTGTCGGGTCCAGTCCGATAATGGATCCTGCTCATTGACAGCAAGCTGACTCCATGCCCACGTATAGATGGAAGTGACAACTGACGCCCTGCGTTCAGCAAGAAAACCTGAAAGTTTGCTTAAATCAGACCAAATAGGTAAGTTGTCCCAGAATAATCTGAACTTTTCATTATCTACCGCCGGTATCTTCATGGCGACGCGTTCTTCCAGTTCTTGAACGAGATTTCCATAAAAATTTACCGCGGTTTCTGTCCCTCTCTGTGAAACAATAGGAAACATTGAAACAAACTGGTCAAAAACCGTCATTGGAGCGGGAATCTGTTCTCCCATTATGAGCATTTTTGTCCAGAGTTCAGACGCCTGTTTGGAGAGATTCATGACTTCTTTGAATTTTGCTTCATCCAGACTTTTGCCTGAGATGCTTTCAAGGGTTTTTATTAATCCTTCCAATTGATGCCTGACGTAAGTTTCAGCGGCGACATCCTGCTCACCATTTCCGGAATGAGGTATGTCTATTAGGACCATCGGCGCGTTGTATTTTCTGCTTAAAACTTCAAACCATTTTGTGAGTGTTCCACATTGGCAGTTTATTACGAGAATTAAGTCAGGTTTGGGCAAACCCCAGGTAGGACTCATACCGAGTTTAATCGATCCGATGTCACACCTGGCGTAAGAACAGAGATCCATGACATAACCCATTCCCTCAGCGGCAGACGACAATTCCGTAGTCATTTTTCGGGCCCCAATTATTGCCGCATGGTTTTCAGGATAAACAGGGAACATGTCCATGGCGTAAATGAGTTCTACTGGAGTAAAAACATTACAATACACTACCGGTTTATGGTCGTTAGGGGCCATATGCGCGGCAGTGAAATAATCCATTGTAATTTTCTTAATTTTCTTGAGGGCCTTGATTGGTTCCATCTTTAAGCCTTGTTAGTATAATTTGTCTGGGCTTTATGACGATTGAGTCCTAGATCTGTTGGCAATAACAATGGAAATTTCCATGGGATTTGACTGATATTAAGGTAAATCGTCCGACAAAATCTCTTTAAATGCCTCTAGCCTCAGTCTAATCTGACTGAGCGAAGTTCCACGGCTGGAAGTTTCGAGCACGAGACTTGGGATTGATTTTTCCTTCAATCCTAATATCATGTCTGGAGTATCAAAAGCTGCGGCCTCACAAAATTTGGGATTCAGGAAAACAACTCCCTGGGCGTTACTATTCTCAACTCTGGTTATAAAGTCGCCTATCATTTGCTCGGGGTCCACATGGTAACCCGTATATGGGATCAAGGACATGTGCCGATCCACAAGCGCCTGTAACAGATCCTTTTGAATTGTTGGATCTATTGCTACAGACCTTTTGCCTGTGACTATTTCGTCACCCACAAGAGTAAAACCGTATTCGTCGAACAGGTCAGTGACTTCTAATGGATCCCAAACTTTTCCTTTAACATAGATTCTGGAACGTCCCGTCCCGGTTTCTTCCATTACATTCCACGGCAAACGCTCCAACAAAGTTAGATGTTCTTCTCTTGGAATCCTAAAAGCTGATTCAAACAGGGAAATAACGCGACTAGCGGTCCAGGACGATGGAGAGATCTCCATCATATGATAAGCCGATCGCAACTGATCTCTACTATTATTATAAATCAAAATACTCGAACCAAGGGTTTCATCAACGATTTTCTCCCCGGTGATTTCCTCGAGCCATTTCGAAATACGTAGATATTCTTCTTTAAGATATTGATTTGCATTTGAATCCCCGATCTTTTTGGGAAGTCGAAGAAATTCACAGGGAGAATCGGGAAACAAGTTTTTCCAAAGATGATACAAATTCCTTGTCGTATCACAAACATAGGGGATGATCATCCCATCCAGAACATTAAGTTCGCCATTGAGCCGCAGCTCCAAAGCCCCCATTGCGTGGCTGCAGGAATAGCCTGGAATATGGGCCTGGGCGAGACTTATGGGAATTCCGGCCCCTGCTATCGCAACTGGTATGGCTCCCGCGGCGTGGATAAGTTCTTCAGGGACATCAGGAAGTATGTGGCCAATAATTTTTTTCCCTGTTTTGGCTTTTATGTCTTTTATTTTAGACCATGGGTCTCGAATAATTTCAGCAAACGCTGCCCAAGGATCTGATTTATTCATAGCCCCTTTGCCTTCCGATATTTGATTGTTAATATCTGCATTACTCTCGTAGTGAAATTAAGATATTGGTGAAGGGTTGCTTGCCCTGACGCATCATTTAAAATAAACTTCCCGGCTAAGTGTCTATCAAGGAGGGACGTTTTGGAATCAATTCCTTTCTTACATGCAAACAAAATATTTACCATCACATTCGAGGATGATCTAACCTTTGTTATAGTCAGATCCATTCTGGATCAATTACTTGATAGAAACGCGTTTGGCTCGGGGGTCCAACAATGCGAGGAGTCCTACTACCTTAACTGTGACACGGAAGGATTCAAAGTCTGGGTAGTGGACATGGAGGTGATTGTCCTGCGAGAAAAGCTCTTGTAAAACCCTCGATCAGAAATTCTCTCTGAGGTTTTAGCTCACCCCTGAGAAAGCAACTGAGATATTTTGGTCTTAACAAAATCAGCGTCAGGAGATTCCGGAAAAACTTTCAAATACTGTTTATAAGCCTGCGCCGCTTCTTTTTTCTTGTCCATCATTTCATATATGCGAGCAATTGAAGAATACGCTTCACGTCTGTAAGGTGAGTTGACGTCCTTCGAAAGCTGTTCAAAACTATTCATAGCCTTTTCAAAATCTTTGAGCGCCATATATGATTGAGCTATGTTGTAAAGAGCAAGCGGGCCAAGAGCTTTTCCAGCCAATCCCGATGATTGAAATCTGTTGTACCGTTCCAAAGCCTCTTTGAAGGCGCCCTTGTTGTAAAGAAT
>DYRE01000172.1 GCA_020718965.1 Desulfomonile tiedjei | reverse complement strand
GTGGTATGAAAAATGGCCACGACATGATGGGACATGAACTCGCTAGAGCGCCACAGTATGCGCTTGGCGCGGTAGTTAATCCCAACTTTACCCCATTAGATCTTCAACTGATCAAAATGGAGAAAAAAATAAATGCCGGGGCCGAGTTTTTTCAAACACAGGCAGTCTATGACGCAAAACTTTTTGAAACGTTTATCAAGAAAGCCGAAAAGTTTGACGTCCCGATTCAGGTTGGAGTAGTGTTTGTGAAATCGGCGAAGATGGCAAAATTCATGAACGAAAAAATATCAGGCATCACCGTGCCCGAATCCTGGGGAAAAAATCTTGAAGGTCTGTCTGGCGAAAAGGCAAAGGACAAGTGCGTTGAAATGACAGGGAATCTCCTGAAAGAAATCGCCCCAATGTGTCAGGGAGTACATTTTATGCCATTGGGATGGTCGGACCTTGTTCCAAGAATTATTGACAAGGTTTTTAATTAGATAAACAATCCCATATCCCAATCTTTTTGAGTCAGTGAAGATTAATGACCGAAGAGCAGACCAGAAACTTTCATTGTGACAAATGTGGATACGATTGGCGCGTTCCTTTTGGAGGAGGACGTCAACTCGTATGCCCAAAATGTGGCTCCATGAACATTTTTCGTGTCAACCCTGCAATCAGATCTGAAATGTGTGGGGCCATGAGAAAAAAGACGTGCAAGCGAAGAAGATCAGAGTAAAAGGATGACTGGATATGCAAGGGTAGCCATATATTCCTGCCTGGTTAACATGGCGCTGATGGGGATGAAATACATGCTGGGCGAGATTTCAGGAAGTCTCGCCCTAAAGGCTGACGCAATACATTCATTCGCCGATGTGATTTCGTCCGGAGCGATATTCCTGGGTATTGTAATTTCAGCCCGCAAGACCAAGATCTTCCCTGAAGGCCTGTACAAAGTTGAAAATCTGGTGGCTTTACTTAGCTCGTTTTTTATCCTGTTCGCTGCGTACGAAATCGGCCATGAGGCGCTTTTAAGTTCATCTGACACGGAAATATCCAACGTCCGCCTGGTAACAATTGGTATAATCCTGATGATGGCTGTGGCGGCTGTTTTTTCAAGATATGAACTCAAAGTAGGCCTGGAAGTAGGTTCTCCGAGCCTGGTGGCTGACGCCAAACATGTAACTACTGACCTTCTGTCCTGCCTGGTCATACTGTTCGGCATTATAAGCACATACCTTGGCTATCATTTGGACCGCTATGTAGCTTTACTGGTCGCTGTAATCGTTGCAAGAATGGGCGTCCAGATTTTTCTGGAAGCTGTAAAGGTGCTACTTGACGCCACGCTTGACTACGCTACCCTTGACGGAATCCGGAAAATTCTGGAAAGCCGTCCTGAAGTAAAGGAAATCATTAGCATTGGCGGACGAAATTCAGGAAGATTCAAATTCGTAGAAATCTCTCTAACGACCAACTTGAAGCGATTGAACGATGCGCATCTCGTAACCTCGGAGATTGAGGAAGAAATTCTTGACCTCTATCCCAATATAGACAAAATACTCATTCACTATGAACCCGAGCATAAGACTATCGAAATTGTAGCAACGCCATTAGATGTCAAGGATGGCGCATATCCAGACGAGAAGTGTTTAATTTCCCCACACTTTGGGGACGCCCCATATTTCGCGATTATCGACCGTGACTTCTCTAAAAAGAAGGTATCCGTAAGAAGTTACATGAAAAACCCTTTTACGGATGTTGAAAAGAAAAAGGGGGTCAAGGTCGCAGAATTCCTATCGGAACACGAAGTCGACGAGGTAAGATCACGGGTTGATTTTGAGGGGAAAGGCTCTGGATATGCTCTGGAAGCCATGAACATAGAGATAGTCACAACTACTGCAACAACATTGGGAGAAATGATCGAAAAGATGAGCAGGAAATTGAACTCCTGAACACCGGAGCGGCTATTTTAGCTTATTCTGGCAATATTCCGGCGATAATATTTTTTTTGAAGCTGAAGCCTGGTGAACCTACTATAATCTCAAGAAGGGATCCCAAGAAGCTCCCTTTTCTTTTTGTTTCTTCTGTTTAACCAATGCTGAAGATCACCTAAATAGGAATAAACTACAGGGGTAAGATACAGTGTCACGAATTGTGACAAAAGCAGGCCTCCTGCTACGGCAAGTCCCAGGGGCTGTCTGGATTCGCCTTCAGCTCCAAAACCGACAGCAATAGGCATCATGCCCGCTATAGCCGCTATAGTGGTCATCATAATGGGACGAAAACGCACTATAGAGCCTTCAATTGCCGCGTCCAGGGAGGATTTTCCCTTGGCCTCGGCCCCCAGCGCAAAGTCAACAACCATAATTGCATTCTTCTTGACTATGCCTATTAACATGAATAGTCCCACAAAACCATAAAGGTCGAGACTGTAGCCAAAAAACCAAAGCACCAGCAACCCGCCAAAGGCGGCTGAAGGCAGTCCCGCTATAATGGTAAGGGGATGGAGGAAACTCTCATAGAGGCACGAGAGGATCATATAAATAATTAAAATCGCTACAATCAAGAGTATTGTAAGGCTTCTGATTGTACCTTCGAACGCTTCCGCTGTACCCCCGAACCTGAATCGTACTGAATCCGGCAGCATTTTTCCTGCCATGGCTCTCAAGACTTCGGTGGCCTGGCCAATGGAATAACCCGGCGCTGTGTCAAAGGATACCGTCACCGAAGGAAACTGGCCGTAATGGTTAACCGTGAGTGGACCAGTTTGAGGTAATACATCGGCCACAACATCAAGCCTGACCATTTCTCCATTTACATTCTTCAGGTAAAGGGATGACAACTGATCGGGATATCGCTGAAAGTCCTTTTCAACCTCCAATACAACCTTGTAGGTATCTGTAGTGCCGTAGATATTGGAAATTTCGCGCGACCCATATGATGAGAAGGAAGTCTGCTCTATGTCTCCGGCCGTTATTCCAAGTGAAAACGCCTTGTCTCGGTTGATATTTATAAATGATTCCGGATTCTTTATATATAAATTTGAATTGACACCCGTTATTTCTGGAACGCCATACATTGCGTAGGTGAATTTCTCGGCGCTTTTGAAAAGAGTCTTTGTATCGGTTGATTGGAGGATCAGTTGATAAGGACTGGCCGACATCTCAGTGCTAATCTCTATAAGGGGAGGCACGGAATAGAACGTAAGTATTCCAGGCACCGAGTTCGCCACGGGAAAAACCTGATTCATCACTTCCTGCGCCGACACTTTTCTGGGTGGTTTGTCATTTAGAAAAGCGATAGTAAAGCCCTGATTTCTTTGCGGATAACCTGCCACATTCAGGACCGAACGTACATGGGGATTGGCCCGCACTCGAGGCTGAAGGTCCTTGAGTTTGTCAAGCATCGCGTCCGGTGAAACCCCCTGCTCACCTATACAGAAGCCGACCAGATAATTCATGTCCACATTTGGGACAAAACCTTTAGGCAAGGCGATAAACAAATGAAGGGTTCCGGCAAGAATGACCAAAGATAATATGAGGGTAACAATTCTGTGATGCACTGCCGTATTGAGCGTTACCTTGTAGAATCTCAGCATGGCGCCAAAGATTGGGTCCGATTCAGCCAGCCTACTTTGAGGGCTCAGCATCCTGCTGCTCAACATAGGTGTCGCCATCAAAGCCACAAAGCCTGAAACAATTATAGCCACCGTTATGGTAACAGCGAATTCGTTTAGCACTCTTCCATAGATTCCCGACATGAACATGATCGGGACAAATACAATGGCAAGACTTGAGGTCATTGATATTATAGTAAATACTATCTCTCTAACACCGTCCAGGGCAGCCTGAAAGGGAGTCTTTCCCATTTCCAGGTGTCTGACAATGTTTTCGAGAACCACTATAGCGTCATCCACAACGAATCCCACTGAAAGAACCAAGGCCATTAAGGATAGATTATCCAGAGAAAAGCCCAACATACTCATAACGGCAAAGGTGAATACTATAGATAGTGGGATTGCTATACTTGCAATAATTGTAGCGGCGAGATTGCGCAGGAAAATGAAAACAACAACGACAACGAGTATGATTGCCAGAACAAGCGTCAGCTTTACGTCATCGACTGAGGCCCTGATCGATTTAGACATGTCATAAACAACTTCAAGATGCACAGTAGGGGGCAACGATGATCGAATTGCCGGCATAAGCTTTTCAATGTCATCTACAATCTTGATCGTGTTTGATCCCGGCTGCCTCTGTACCGCCAAAGCTACGCATTCCTTGCCGTCGTAGTAACAAAAGACTTTGTCAGCGTAGACGCTGTTTTCAATCTTGGCTACCTCATCCAAACGAACAGGCTGTCCCTCAGCATAGGAAACTATGATCGGACCATAGGCGCTGGCGTCCATAAGCTGTCCGGAAGCCTTGAGCGTCCTGGTTTGGTATTTTCCATCCAGGGAGCCGAGAGGAAGATTGACATTCTGGGCTACAATGGAATCCCTAACCTCATTTAATCCAATTCTTTTAGCTGCAAGAAGATCCGGGTTGATGTATACGCGAACGGTAAATTTCTTCTGGCTGTAATTTAAGACCTGGGCCACCCCCGGCACCATGGAAAGAGCGTTGGAAACCATAGTTTCAGCGTAGTCATTAACCTTGTACAAAGGCATCGCGTCGGAGTGAAGCACGAGGTAGTAGATGGGTTTTTCCGCCGGGTTTACTTTGGAGAATGTTGGTGGACTCGGCATATTGGGAGGCAGAATCCCACTTGCTCTCGTTATTGCCGCCTGGACATCCATAGCGGCCGCGTCTATTTTTCTGGAAAGATCGAATTGGAGATTTATTGTTGTTCGGCTTTGAGCGCTCGTAGAATTCATGGTCCGCAAGCCCTCTATTGAAGAGAACTGCTTTTCCAGTGGCGTGGCCACGCTTGACGCCATTGTGTCCGGGTCAGCTCCGGGTAACGAGGCCGATACGGATATTGTCGGGAAATCTACTTGAGGCAGGGCTGAAACCGGCAAGCCTTGGTATGCGATAACCCCAAAAAAGATCATCGCCAACATGATCGTGGTGGTCATTACAGGACGACGTATGAACAACTCGGAGAGATTCATGGTTTCGAGGTTTTTTGTTGAAGCATCTGGTT
>DYRE01000574.1 GCA_020718965.1 Desulfomonile tiedjei | reverse complement strand
CAATTCTATTTGTGAAGTAGGTTCTTGTAACACCTATTTAGATTTAGGGTGAATTACTTGATTTTTGGGCAGTTTGTGAATGAGATTCTCGTAACAACCAAAAGAAGCACCTTTGACCAGTATCTGCACGGAGAAAAAATAGCGCAGGAGAAAAGATGTCCCCTCGTATTACTCTCCGCTAATTCACTTCGTCCAATGCGCCATGTCGTGATCCACTTCATCCAGTGTGATTAACCGTATCCCGGTCGACACCCAGTTCTCTCCCTGAATCGGCTGGCGGTTAATCTCTTCCTGATATGCAAGCGCTCCCGATGTCCAACCGCTGCGTGAAAAGCCTAGGAAATAGACCTTCCATTTACCTTGGGCTGGGACAATCTTCGCTGTTTTCTCCTCAACGAGTTCAGCCATTACTTTGCGCTCATTGCCAGACAATGTCCACTTACATTCACCAAGAACAAGTTTTTTTTCCATCGTATTAATCCCGACCACATCCACCTGTGCTTTCGAGTTCCAGGCACTACCAACGTGATCTGACATCATGGGAAGCACACCCAACGTACCAGCACGCAGCACCCATTCCCGACATAGCTCCTCCCAAGTGTACCTGCCAATAAAATCAATCATGTGTCGATTAATTTCCGCCAGCGCAATATCCTGCGCTCCCAGGGCCATCTGATCTTGCCGGTCAGACAGGAAGCGAAAGTAGAAACGCAGGTAGGGGTCGGTAATATGATAACGGCCCGTACGGGAGGGACTAGTATCTGTGACCGGCACACGTCTCTCGACAAAGCCAGTCTCGGTCAATACTCCGAGATACTTCGACACATGTCCAGATGGCAAACCTGTGTTGGCAGAAATTTCCTTCGTGACATGTGCCCCATTCGCAATGGCACTCAGAATAGAGAGATAATTGTGTGGGTCAGAAATGAAATCCTGTAAAAGCAGCCTTGGCTCTGACTGGAGCAAATTATTGGAAGTTAGCAGATGCCGTTTGATGTTCCAGGAAATCGATTTTGATGCATCTATTCGTTCCCAATAAGCCGGGACACCTCCAAAAATGGAATAAAGAGCTACCCGGTCAACTGCTGAATACTTTGGGAAGAAGCCATTTGTCGACCCAAAAT
>DYRE01000573.1 GCA_020718965.1 Desulfomonile tiedjei | reverse complement strand
TGATGAGGTAAATCCAGTAGTGATGGGGGCTACAGGAGTTCTTCTCGGACTTGGAGCCGAATATGGGGTTCATCTATGGGGCCGCTTCAGGGAGGAGTTTGACACTGGGGGATTTCCTGAGAATGCAGTGTTCACGGCGTATGAGCAGACAGGTCCACCTGTAATACTCGGGGCTCTTACCGGAATAGTAGCTTTTTTGTGCCTATGCCTGTCCAGTCAACCGGCGTTAGTTCAATTTGGCTACTTTGGGGCTACCGGACTTGCCCTAACCATTCTGTCGACTTTGTTTCTTTTTCCTGCCCTTGTGACCCTGATGACAGGAATGAAGCAAGACTACTTTCCAAAGATGCATGTGAAATTTGGGTACCTGGCAGGTTTTTACCGCCTCAATCCAGGCGCAATTGTGGCGGTTTCGTGCGCTCTCATAAGCGTAGGAGCGTTTTTTGCCACGCAAGTTTCTTATGAAAAAGATCTTTTCAAGGTCTTTTTGGCTGGGAAAATGAACTCAATGGAAGTTTCCCAGAAGATCTCCCGAAAGTTTCATTCAAACTTTGCTCAATCGACACAACTGAGTTTTGATGTCAACGATTTCCAGAAAGGTCTGATGATTCAACGAGAACTGGACGCCATTCTTGAGCGTATGATGATTGAATCATCTGAGATAGCGTCTTTTGACTCAGTTTCACGTTTCATTTCTCCTGACTCGGTTCGTCAGGAGAATCTTCGGGTGCTGGATGGGATACTGAAGTCATGGCCGCAACTAAAAAAAGTTTTTATGGAAGATCTTGAGAATTCAGATTTTTCACCATTGGCGGTTGAAAAACTTCAGGATTCTTTTGAATCAACCGGAAAAATGATAGCTGATCTGGTTGGACAGGACAACAATAACGCTGAAATCAGTGATCCAGTCCAGAAATCGCAAAGCGTGGCCAAAATAGGCGACAAATATCGATTTATGACCGATGTCAGGTATTCTGATTCAATCACTAATCCCGAAGATCTCAGGAGAGTTGACAGGGATATACTTAGCGCTCTTGGGAACCTTGCGGTACCCGTTCACATATCAGGAACGAGACAAACAATGGAGGCTGTTTTGTCAAGCCTTGTGGACGAACTGGTCAGGCTTG
>DYRE01000572.1 GCA_020718965.1 Desulfomonile tiedjei | reverse complement strand
CGCTTCGATTCGTCGGGATTTGCCTGGTTATGTTTCGCCAAAACAAGAATTTCATCAGCAGATTGGAAAGAGCCATCCTGAGTTTTAAAAGTAAAGAAGTGCAAGGCCTTTTCAATCAGTTCTCTTTCTTTTTCATAATCCTCATGTTTCAAGGTGTTGTGGTTGATTAATCTGCCAAGTGTCCCAGCCGTGTTTGGCGTGATTTTCTTTTCAGTCTCGGCAAGGTTGCCGAGCACATCTGCAAACTGTACTGACCTCCATTGGTTCCTGGCCTGGCCAATAGCAGGGAATACCCTTCGCACAACGGTATAAACGGCTTCTGACATCACCGATTCAGGACTCCCAAGGAAATTGCGCAAATACTCCCATTCGACAAGTTCCCTGAAGATGAGTTCAGTCCCGAGGCTCCCTTTAAGGACAACCCGAATTTTATCTGGTCTGGTCAAGGATTTATAATCACCCCATAGACCATTGGGCATTGCGTCTTCATGCGAAATCAGACACCCTATTCCACTGTCTCCACAGAGCAATTGAGCCACAAGGGCATTCACTTCATCACTTCCAGTAGCCTGCAAGCCTTTTCCCATGACTTTCCAAAATGTTGCCCAGAAATCATATACATTGAGATCATCCTCAAGACGAAGATCACTTTTCAAGTTCTCCCATCGTTCCATGGACAACACACAGAGTTTTCGCAGGGCCTGGCCGAATTCGGAGCCAAGATTGTGAGCTTTTTGCTTATTGACGGCACTATTACCCGCAAGTCTGGCGCGTCCGGCATCCAGATCAAACATACAGTTGACCGCAAATCCCAGTCCTTTGCTTTCCCTGGTTGGCGCAACAACCCAGATGGCAGGTAATTCTGCCGGCAGAGCCCTGAAACCTTCCGGCCCTAGAGAAACAAGTATTCCGCCACCGTGAAGCCTGAAATAGACCGACAGTCCTCTCTGATGCAAGCCATTCGTCAGGGGCAGTTCACCAAGTTCAAGGTTGGCGTCGTCGGAGAGGCGAATCATCTCCGGATCCCATTTCCATGCTTGATTTGTGTTACCATGAATATCAATCCGCCGGATCTGTTTGGAAAAAATTGTCATGATGCCTGCCAACCTGGCGAATGACTCCATGATTTCTC
>DYRE01000571.1 GCA_020718965.1 Desulfomonile tiedjei | reverse complement strand
GATGAATCTCGACCCAATCCTGACACTTCTTTAAAAGCATAGAATTCTCCACAACTCTGAGGCTGGATTACCGGCGACTGACAAATTAGACATACGTATGGCCCACTATATATTGCGGAATGATCTTTCACGATGTCAAAGGTTTTTGGCAAAAAAAAGGGACGAGCGGTGTCACAACTCGTCCCCCACAGGCGTCTGAAACCGCCGAAAATTCCCTTGAAGATGGCGCTTCTAGGGGTGAAAGGGTTTGAATACGATTATATGAGTATTGTTTTTGGAGTTCGTTATCGTGCCGGTAAGTTTCCTCCTGTACCGGGGAAATCGACTCGTTCCATGTAGGAGTTATACGCCAGCCACTCCTGTAACTCACAAATGGAGCCTTTCTTGACGTACCCAATGTTCTTTACGTCAATCCGGGTAAAACAATCCGGTTCCAGCAGCTTGAATTCAATCAGATCTTCAGGCAAGACCATGAAAAGCTCTCTGGAGGGATTATGGATCGCTTCAATCATACCTTGATCTTTGATCTGCCAATAGCCCTTGAACGTATAGTGCCTGTAAGAAAAGAACCTTCGCCTGAAAGACGATTCGTCGATTCTCTGGGGAGTTATGGCCCATATACCCGGACAGGTGGCCCTGAAAATAACCCCATCCGAAAAACCCAGTTGGACGGGTTTATCAATACAGGTTATTTCAATTGCATTCTGCAAGGGAAAAGGTTGTCCGGCATGCGATTCAATAGTCCCCAGAATCAAGATTATCAATGATGCTACAATAGCTATATTTTTGATCATAATCGGACTCCCGCTTTTTAGAATGTTGTCAGGCCACGCATCCAGGAGGTCGCCCCCCGGACCGATGAGAAACTTTCAGCCACAGAACCGTACAGACTTCGGTGCATTCTCGTAAGGTCTGAGACCGTCGGCATTCTCATCTTGTCAAAATCCAGCTTGGTTTTCAGACCAAAGAAGTATGTCCTGCCGGGGGCTGAATAATATTGGATATCAAATGGGGCTGCATAGTATGAGGCATATGCGCCCTGTGGCGAATATTGACGGTCGCTAAAGTTTCTTACTCCAAAATACAGTTCTGCAAGATCACCCCAAAATTTCTGGGAAAAACTTATATCCCCCCATTTG
>DYRE01000008.1 GCA_020718965.1 Desulfomonile tiedjei | reverse complement strand
AATACCCAACATTTTTGGCACGTTGGGACCATGAACATCTGCGTCAAAAAGTCCTACTTTATTTCCTAGACGCGCCAGAGCTACCGCAAGATTTACCGCTACTGTTGTTTTTCCCACTCCACCCTTACCACTCATGACTGCCAGTCGGTATTTGATTACAGACAATTTGTTCTGCATAACCTCTTCAGCATGTTTTGCCTTGGCTGCCGCGTCACAAGTTGTCGAAGACCCGCAGGTTTCACAAGTCCCGTCTGTTGAACAGTCGATTTTTTCAGACATGATTTTCCTCTGTACACATGATGATTTTTAACATACCAAATGATGGCTCTTTGCATAATCTACAGCGCCAATCTAGACACCATACGCTTGAAAAAAGATTTTGAACAACGGGAACACTAATTTCCACCGTTTTGGAATCTGTTGTGGCGGCAGACAATATATTGGGGCCGTCAAACTTCTCATTAATCATTTTTGCTTACCCACAAATGACAGAAGTGTTTGACGGCCCCGAAATCATATTTATCATTCGTCTCAAATTTATGTGTCAACCCCGTCACCATAGACGAAATCCCGACAAATTTTATAAACGCGCCGCTAACTCGCTTACTACATAGTGCGCATACCTCAAATCGACGGGTTCGACTATTCGTACCCAATTCACTGATAGCCCTTGACCTAAGTTGACTTAAAACAGGTTATGAAAGACATCTGGGTTCGGGATGTCTATCAAACTTTGTACTCTCTAATTCACATATATAAGACATAATTGTACCATACGCAATAGGTGTTTCACAATAAATCTGTCTCAATTCAACCATGTTAATTAATATCATTGGATAAATTGGCACGAAACTCCAACTTTAACGCGTCCGAAGAAAAAGTTTTCGATTCTGGTTCAGCTATGCTTATTATGACCAACATTTTTAAATTAAATGTCCTTAAGGAGTTTTCATGCCATCATCAACCCACAAGAAATTCATGGTTACCGGTGGGGCTGGTTTTATCGGAAGCCATCTGGTTGAGCAAATCTTACAGGATGGGCACGAGGTTCTAGTTCTGGATAACTTTGCCACAGGAAAGAGAGAAAATCTGGAACAACTCGGAAATGGCCGTTTTCGACCCAACCGCGATTTTAAGGTTGTAGAAGGGGATATCAGAGACTTTGAAACCCTTTTGTCAGCAACGGTAGATTTAGATGGGATATTCCACCAGGCGGCTCTTGGCAGTGTGCCTAGATCCGTAGCCGATCCATTGACTACCCAGGAAGTTAATGCCAACGGAACCTTGAATGTATTTTGGGCTGCCCGTAAGAACAATGTTAAGAGAGTAGTCTTTGCGTCATCATCATCAGTTTACGGTTCGAGTGAAGCGCTTCCTAAGAAAGAGGGGCAAGAGGGAATTCCTTTAAGTCCGTACGCGTTGACGAAAAAAATCAACGAAGACCACAGCAAGTTATTCAAAAACCTGTACGATTTTAACACTATAGGGTTAAGATACTTCAACGTTTACGGACCGCGGCAGGATCCGACATCCGAGTATGCCGCAGTCATCCCAAGGTTTGTAACAAGGCTGCTGACGGGAGCTTCGCCCATAGTATATGGGACCGGTCTACAGAGCCGGGATTTTACTTTTGTCAAAGACGTTGTTAGAGCCAATTTGCTGGCAATGGAAGCTTCTTCTGAGGCCTGCGGCGCGTCCTACAATATCGGAAAGGGCGACCAGGTTTCTCTCCTTCAGTTACTGGATAATCTTAAGGATCTTCTGGGAATTGACAGAAATCCAATATTTGAACCAGTCCGACCGGGTGACGTGATGCACTCATCGGCCGATGTTGATCTGGCTGAGCAAAAACTTAACTTTCGGGCTGAATGGGATCTTGAAAGAGGACTACAGGCGAGCATCGATTATTACAGGAAAACTGCCCAACAGTAAAAAACCGCTACGCGTTTTGAAAAACAAAGCGCTTGAGTGTAAGTAAAAAAAAATGGAATGTCCGACCCTAACCCCTGTACCCTCAGCCGGACAATTCAAACCTGGAAAAATCCAGAAAAACCAATTTTTAAAACAATATGGATACGACCATACATATAAGATTCATCTTTGTCAAACTAGAAAACACTTTAATTACAATATGATAATAATCTTAAATACATTTAACGATAATCGAGATTACTTTCTAGCTTTGGCGCGTCCACTAATTGATTCAAGAAGTCAATTGGATGTTGCGCCCAAATATCCCACACGGGGCACACTCGAATGACCAGAATTCTGGTCCTTACAACCACTTATCCCAGCGGCGAAAGTGACTGGACAGGGGCATTTATTCGTAGTTTGGTTCGAGCTATACGCGATCGGGGATTCGATCTGGAGGTGCTTGCTCCTTCTGACGGAACATACTATGGACGCCGATTACTGGACGGAATCCCAGTGTCAAGATTTGGTTACTTCTGGCCGCACTCTTTGGAGAGGTTGACCAGAGGCGCCGGAGGGATTCCGGAAAACATTGCCAAGAGCTTTTTGGCTAGAATTCAGATTATCCCTATGATGGCTGTTTTTATTTTGAAAACGATTTTCGCAGTGCGACGAAGCGACTTGATATATGCGAACTGGATAGGAGCCTCACTTGTAGGGGCAATTGCGAGTCTGCTCTCAGGGAAACCGCTGGTGGTGTCCTTTCGAGGCGACGATGGTTATCTCGCTCGTGATAGACCTTTGTGGAAAATGGTCACCAGGTGGGTAATCAGGCGATCAAGTCACATTACCGCTGTTAGCCATGAGTTACTCGACATATTGAAGGATCTTGGGGCGGAACCATCGCGCTTAAGTGTGCCACGTTTCGGAGTTGACACAGCGCTTTTTTTTCCTGGAAGCAAAAATCCTGTGGACAGAGATCAATTACAGATGATTTTTGTAGGAAGTCTCATACCCAAGAAAGGCCTCCAGGATTTGATTGAGGCATTGGCTGCGCCTGATCTCCGTCATGTTAGTCTGACCGTTGTCGGTGACGGCTACTTCGCTCCCGAACTAAAGAGCCTTGCGCAAAAGAAATTGCGGCCAGGCCAGGTGATATGGTTAGGGATAGCCGCTCCCGTAGAAGTTGCAAAGTTGATGCGTGCGGCAGATTTTCTAGTCTTACCAAGTTACACTGAGGGTAGTCCCAACGTCATAAAGGAGGCGATGGCTACCGCATTGCCTGTAATAGGAACCAGGGTGGGGGGCATTCCTGAGCTGGTGAGCCATGGAGAAACCGGCCTGCTATACAGCGTCGGCGATACGGAGTCTCTCAGGGAATGCATAAGAATAATGGCAAAAGACATAGAATCCCGCCAGAAAATGGGCTGGTTGGCGAAAGAGAAACTGGATAGCGCAGGACTGAATTGGGAGTCTACCGCATTAGACTTTGAACTTATTTTTCTGCGAGCGTTAGAAAAAACATAAACTGATTTGACGAGAATCCAACTAGCTGAGAGCCTCCCAGACATTGAAGCCTAATTTACTAAGACGCTTATGGTATAAGGAACCTTTTGGTTCTTGTGACGCTCCAACCAAAAATTAAACCTGAAATAAAAGCATTGAACCTTGACAGCGGGTAATGAACTTGTAAACTGCAACCAACTCCTCTATGGCGCTGAAAAACCTCCTTGGATTGCCAGTTTTGGCGCTGTATGATTGAGCTACAAGTTATTAATCTGAGTTTTACCTGAAGCTCCTGATGAAGGAACCGCTTATGTCAGAGCGAAATACGAGGTTGTCATCTATTGCCATCGTAATTCTAATTTGGTCTTGGCTTATTGCTCCGCAATGTCTTTCCCAATCAATTGGTTTGGCAGGGTCTAGGGATGTTTCTCCAGGCGCAACTACGATGAAACCGGTTATCGTTCCGGTCGAAACATTTATCGGAAGCTCGCAAGGAAACCCACCGCGTTCAACGAGGTTAGTCAATGGATCTGAAAAGATCGAAGTCAAACCTTCAGATGTTAAACCTCAACTGGATTCTAAGAAAAAGCCTGGAGTTTTAAGCTCAGCCCCCAAGCAGGAAAAAAAACAGATTAGAATGGAAGGCCCGACACCAATTGGAAGACCTGACCTGAAGCCTGAATTTGCAAGGCCTGATAGAGCCCCCGGGCCACCTTTAGGGGACCGCAGCGCAGAGGACAAAAAGAAGTGGCAATGACTGTGGCTCCCGTTACAAGCTTAATGTTCCGGTAGATTAACCTAATCCGACGTTACCTGGAGAAATTAATGAAAAACACACTGTTGCTGGTTACTGTACTTTTCATCCTCAATACCTCCGTCAACGCCCAATTACTGGAAATGGCGGCAAATTGCGATGAAGCCGGCACAAAGATAATCGAAATAATCAAACATCCGGATGCTAAAACACCTGAAATAATTCGAGATTTATTTGGGGTTGACATATTCAACTCTTGTGATTCCCCGGATGGAAGAATAGTTTGTTTTAAGTGCATTGATAAAAATCAGAAACTTAACCTGATCCAGTTGCAGGAGAACGTGACCGCGAAAAAATTTGAATTCAAAGGGTTTGGTTGCTTGTGTGACAAGAAAAACAAGAAATAGGATCTATAGATATTTTTTAAATCAGGGGGATTCGCATGTGGGAATACACGGAAAAAGTTAAGGACCATTTCTTTCAGCCCAGGAACGTTGGAGTTCTTGAAGGGGCCAACGCAGTTGGAGAGGTCGGTTCACTGGCTTGCGGCGACGCTTTAAAGCTTTATTTGAAAATTGATCCTGAAACAGAAAAAATTCTCGACGCCAGCT
The DNA here is from genome assembly GCA_020718965.1 of Desulfomonile tiedjei. Classification (GTDB taxonomy): domain Bacteria; phylum Desulfobacterota; class Desulfomonilia; order Desulfomonilales; family Desulfomonilaceae; genus CAJBEZ01. The sequence continues at coordinate 15,984 of DYRE01000008.1, read as the reverse complement.
TTCAGACTTTTGGTTGTGGTAGCGCGATAGCTTCTAGTAGCGCTCTAACCGAAATACTCAAAGGTAAAACGGTGGAAGACGCTCTTAAAATAACGAATCAGGACATAGCTGATTATCTCGGGGGACTTCCTAAAGAAAAGATGCACTGTTCAGTCATGGGACGTGACGCTCTTCACGCCGCTATAGGTTGCTACAGGGGTGATTCGGCTCCGGAGGATGCAATTGAAGGGGAGTTGGTGTGTGAATGTTTTGGGGTAACCGATGATGCGATACGCTCAGCCGTACGAGAGAACAATCTATCTAGTGTACAGGAAGTGACGGACTATACCAAAGCAGGCGGAGGCTGTGGACTTTGCCATGAAAAAATAGAGCGCATAATCTCTGAGGTTCAAGAACAGAAAAGAGGCGGTGAAAGCGTTTCCTCGAGGGTGCACAGACCGATGACCAACATCCAGAAGATATCCAAAATACAGGATGTTCTGGATAAAGAAATCCGGCCCAGTTTGCAGCAGGATGGGGGAGACATCGAACTTATAGATCTTGATGGCGATGTTGTCAAAATAGCGCTTAGAGGTCTGTGTTCATCTTGCCCCAGTTCAGCTTTGACAAAAGCCGGCATTGAGACCAAGCTTCGTGAACTTGTCTATCCAACGCTTACAGTGCAAGAGGTTAGCGTATGAAAACCATTTATATGGACAATAACGCTACCACCTGTGTGGCGGATGAGGTGTTTCAGGCCATAATACCATTTTTCAAAGAGTTTTATGGAAACCCCTCGAGCATACATTTTTTTGGTGGAAGTGTGGGCCGTGAAATAGTCAAGTCCAGGGAATCCCTTGCGGCGTTAATAGGAGCGTCTCCTCAGGAAATTGTCTTCACATCGGGAGGGACAGAATCAGACTCCACCGCCATTCTAAGCGCGCTCAACACAATGCCGGATCGCAGGGAAATAGTAACGACAAGGGTTGAACATCCAGCCGTTCTAAATCTGTGCAAGTATCTCTCTCGTTTCAAAGGATATACGGTGAAGTGGATTTCAGTTGACAAGCGAGGCATGATTGACGTTGAGGAAGTCCGGAAATCCGTCACAGAAAATACAGCCATTGTATCGATAATGTGGGCTAACAATGAAACCGGGGTTCTTTTTCCGGTGGAAAGAATTGCCGATATTGCCGCCGAACGTGGCGCTCTCATGCATACGGACGCTGTCCAGGCGGTTGGCAAGGTACCGATAAATCTCAGTAAAAACAATGTCAGTTTCTTGTCTTTGTCGGGACACAAGCTCCATGCTCCCAAAGGTATCGGCGCGTTGTACATCAGAAAAGGCACTCGCTTCTCACCATTCATAATAGGAGGCCATCAGGAATTTAACCGGCGCGGAGGCACGGAAAATGTTCCAGGAATAGTGGGTCTTGGCGAGGCGGCGAAACTGGCGATGAAGAATTTTGATGAGGAAAATATACGCGTAAAAGGAATGAGAGACCACCTTCAGAAAGGATTGCTAGACCGGGTTTCTCAAGCTCGAATAAATGGCTGTGAAGAATTCAGGCTTCCCAATACCCTTAATATTGGTTTCGAATTTGTGGAGGGTGAAGCTATTCTAATGAGACTCGATGAAAAAGGCATTTGCGCGTCATCAGGGTCAGCCTGCACTTCAGGATCTCTTGAACCGTCTCATGTTCTAAGAGCAATGGGTGTTCCGTTTACATCTGTTCACGGTTCGATACGATTTTCCCTTTCACGATACAACACCGAAGATGAAGTCGAATTCGTCATCGAGAAAACTCCCCAAATTATTGAGACACTAAGAGCAATGTCGCCCTTCAGTTTAGAAACAATCAATACCGCATGCACGGTTCAATAAAAAAAGTTAAGTTCTAGAATGTTCAAAAACCGAGGGATGTTTTAACAATCCCTCGGTTTACTTTTTGAGTCTGACCAGCGTTTTCGCCGGTCAGACAAGAGTTTGCTCTAGTGAGCAATGGTTTTTGCAACACCAATGCCTGTGTTCTGACGCACATAGAGTTCGTCGAAAGCGTCTTCTTCCTTCTTACGCCTGAACATTAAGGAAAAAATGATGGCCGCAAGGAAGCCTACCGGAATTGAAATTATACCTGGGTTCTTTAGCGGGAACAAAGGCTTTTCCAATCCCATCATGGACGTGCCGTCCTTGGTCTTTTCATAAATAACCTTGGCTTTGGCCAGTTCTGCCTTTTCCTTGTCAGTTAGAGTTGCGCCACCTGCCTGCTTTTTCTCCAGGGCCACAAAAATTTTCTGCTGGCCAGCGGCAATTATTTTGGGGTACTGCATGTTAGGTGAAACCAACACCAACCCTATCGCAACTACAGTTCCAATAAGAAGACCGGCTATTGTTCCAGCCGTGTTGAATCTGCGCCAGAAAAGAGCAAGCACTACAACCGGAAGGTTCCCCGAGGAAGCGACCGCAAAAGCTAGCGCCACAAGATGGGCCACGTTCTGCCCCTCGGCCAATATGGCGATGATGATAGCTACAATTCCAACGATGACAGACGTGATTCTAGCCGCTCTAACCTGCTCGTGCTGATCCGCGTGCCCGCCTTTGACTACGTTGACATAAATGTCATGAGAAATGGCCGCTGAGGCTGCAAGGACAAGTCCGGAGACAACAGCGAGTATCGTAGCGAAAGCGACCGCGCAAAGGAACGCCAGCAAGAAGTCCCCGGCAAGTGGAGCGACCTGGTTTCCAAGCATCTGGGCGAGCAGCATGTTGGCCATGTTTCCGCCCTTGTCGACACTGGAAATAACCTGCGGACTGACATTAATAGCCGCCCCGAAACCCAGAAGTGTCGTCAGAATGTAGAATGTTCCGATGATGAACATTGCGATGATAACTGATTTTCGAGCCGCCTGGGCCGTCGGGACAGTGAAGAATCTCATGAGAATATGAGGCATTCCCGCTGTGCCAAGTACGAGCGCCATACCGAGTGAAATTTGATCCCACACATCCTTCAGGAGCAAGCCTGGTTCAAGGAATCGCTGACCATAGTCGAACCCGGCCTTTGGAATCGCTTCCTTGAGGAGATTAATTTGAACCCAACTTTGAATTTGAGAGTTAGTCGCTACATCGGAGAAGAACTGAACCGGATTAAAACCGGCTTTGGCCGCAACCAGTATGCAAAGCACACTCGCTCCTGTCATCAATAGACCGGCTTTTATGATCTGAACCCAAGTGGTTGCGATCATGCCGCCAAAGACGACGTAAAGAATCATCAAACAGCCCACGCCTGAAATTGCGATTCTGAAAGGTATACCGAGCAGCAATTCCATGAGTTTACCGGCGCCGACCATCTGGGCTGTGAGATAAAAAACCGAAACAGCGACTGTGGATATTGCCGCTGCGGCCCTGACCGGTTTGGGATTTGTTCTGAACGACAAAATGTCGCCCATCGTAAACTTTCCCGCGTTACGGCAGGGTTCTGCGACTATCAATAGGACGGTCACGTATGCCACAAGCCATCCGACGGAATACATGAACCCATCATAACCGTAGAGTGAGATCAAACCCGCAATTCCAAGGAATGAAGCGGCGGACATATAATCACCCGCAATGGCCCATCCATTTTGTGTACCGGTGATAGAGCCACGAGCCGCATAAAAATCGGCTGTTGTCTTTGTCCGCTTTGCGGCCCAAACGACAATGCACAGTGTGATGGCGACAATCACTACAAACAGAGAGATAGTAATAGCTCTGTTAGCTTTAATAGTTTGAGGTTCTGCAGATGGGGCCTGAGCGGTAATCGCCGAGGCTATCTGATTTTCAGGACCTGCGATGCTAACATCAGGCAATACAGCGTTTATTGCTACGCCCAGAGTGAGGGCGACCATCATAATGACAAAAAATTTCTTCATTGCGCCTCTCCTCCTTAACGTAATTTAAGTTCATCTAAGAGTTCACCGGTTAATCGGTCTGAAACACGGTTGGCCCAAGATGCGTAATAGAGTGCGATCGCCCAGGAAACAAAAAACTGTGAAAGCGCAAAAAGATAGCCGAAGTTGATATTCCCTATAACCTTTACGGAATAAAGTCCCGGCGCCGATCCTGCGCCTATAGGCAATAGAAAATAGTAGACGGTCGAAAAGATCCACCAACCGAAAAGAAAGACAGTTTTGCGGCGGTGTATTTCTTCGAATTTCGGGTTTTTCGCGATTGCCGCCCAATTTGTTTGTTCAGCCACGATACAATTCTCCTTCCTGTCTCTATTAAATACAGAGAAGCCATGCGCTTCCCTTTTAGCCAGGCATTCGTCCAGTCATTCTCGCGTCTGTTTCATCCCTCGATGAATCCATTCCCCTGAATGGAGACGCCATCACACCGTTAATGATAAAGATCCAATTGAATTTAGAGTTTGTGTCCTAAAGAACTATCCAAAACAATCTGGTCGGGCCCCTAATTCGCATTAATCACGGTGGGGATCTTCCGTTGACCAAGACTAAAAAGTGATTTCTGTCGAGAAGAATCAATGCTATTTTTTCAAGGAAATTTCTTCCAAATGGCCTTAAGGAGCAAATTGTCTTCAAGGTTTCTTCTGAGAGAGTTAACCACAACGAAAAACTACGAATTCGCATATCTGAGATAACGGACACTGATGAACTTAGGACAGACAAAATAGGAAGGTATTGAAATGTGACGACAAAGATTGTCGATATTGATCTGGACAGTATTCCCCCGAATACGCCGGAGATGATCCTAGAAAAAAGTCTTCCAAATTGCAACACGACCGACAACAGAACAAGTCGCAATTTGTTCGGACGAAAACCACGAAGTTTTGAATAACAAATAGCGGAGATAGAAAAGATTTCGAGATTGGAAAGCCAATGAAAGGGCTCATCCGAACCATGTTCTAGCGCATGGGTAGGCAAACTAGCGGAATGAACAACAAATGCTCGCTGAGACACTTGAGCGACTCCCTGGACACGGCGGTGGAAAAAGGGTTAAAGCCTAAAACAGGGATATTGCCTTATAATCACTGTGCGATAAAAACTCTTTACTCGAACATACGAGCACCGAGCATCGCCCAGTCCGTATCAAACATTGTGTACCAAGTTGTCAAACCACTATTTATATATTTGGACCGACTACGGATGTGTCAGACTTGACAAGATTAATGTGACTTTATGTCTTCTGTCAACTCAAAAAATCAGGCGCCTAGAAATAACCGTTAGATTCATAATGTTATCGGTGTGTTGGTTTTTGAATTGGTTCAGGTTAATGTTTGATCTTTCATTTACTGAGAGAAAAATGAACTTGGCCGCCTCCCAAAAAAGACTTGCGATTATTGCCCAAAAAACGTAATCATAAAAATCTTATCATGAAATGACGCGACGCGCTTGGCGGCGTCTATATACACGAATTGACATGGCATTAGGCAATCCCATTCTTGATTTGTAATAGCGCTTGTTTTTTGGGATACCATTCACTCATTGTGTGGGTGATTCTCGAATTACCGCTAAGGCTTGGACGAACCCGAAAGGGTTATAATCTATAGTGGCGTCTGGGGGTAACTATGACGTATGCGGAAGCTTACAGGGAATCCTTGGAAAGTCCGGAGACATTCTGGGGAAAAGCGGCTGAGGCGATTGACTGGGACAAGAAGTGGGACTTGGTTCTGGATCGTTCGAATCCTCCTTTCTATCGTTGGTTTCGGGGCGGAAAGCTCAACACTTGTTACAACGCTGTGGATCGCCATGTCGAGCAGGGTAGGGCCGACCAGGTCGCCATCATTTATGACAGCCCGGTCACGGACACCATCCGGAAGCTTACCTACCGTGAACTTCAACACCGAGTTTCACAAACGGCGGGTATGCTTATTGGGCTCGGTGTAAAAAAGGGCGACACTGTTCTCATATACATGCCGATGATTCCGGAAGCGCTCATATCAATGCTTGCATGCGCGCGCATCGGCGCTGTCCATTCGGTGGTTTTTGGGGGATTTGCGCCTCGAGAATTGGCGGTCCGTATTGATGACGCAAAACCCGATGTAATCTTGACCGCTTCCTGCGGCATCGAAGTCAAGAAGGTAATTCCTTACAAACCCTTACTCGATGAAGCTATTGAAATAGCCTCCTACAAGCCGACTAAATGCGTCATTTATCAGAGACCCATGGCCAAAGCCGAGATGAAGGCCGGTCGGGATTTTGACTGGGAAGAGATAGAAGCCGCTGCTAATCCGGCGGAATGTGTGACGGTCGAGGCGACGGACCCGCTATACATTTTGTACACCTCCGGCACAACCGGGAAGCCCAAGGGAGTTGTTAGAGACAACGGCGGCCATGCGGTAGCCCTGATGTGGAGCATGAAGCACATTTACAACATCAATCCTGGTGATGTTTACTGGGCCGCTTCAGATGTCGGCTGGGTAGTGGGCCATTCATACATTGTTTATGCGCCGCTCTTCATAGGCGCAACAACTATTATTTTCGAAGGTAAACCTGTTGGGACGCCGGATCCAGGGGCATTCTGGAGGGTAATATCGGAACATAAGGTGAAAGCGCTTTTTACGGCTCCTACCGCTATTCGAGCTATCAAGAGAGAAGACCCCCGGGGCGCGTTTTTGGAGAAATATGATCTGTCAAATTTTGAAACCCTTTTCCTGGCAGGCGAACGACTTGACCCGGATACATATTTCTGGGGAACCGATCTCCTCAAGAAACCGGTCATAGATCACTGGTGGCAAACAGAAACTGCATGGGCTATAGCGGGAAATTTTCGCGGTCTTGAGTTTTTTCCCACTAAACCCGGATCAGCTACCATGCCCATGCCGGGGTATAACATCAAGATTCTTGACCCGACAACGGCAGAGGAACTTGGACCAAACCAAAATGGTGTAATCACGGTAAAACTGCCTTTGCCTCCAGCTAATCTGCCGACTCTCTGGAATGATGACAAACGGTTCGTCGAATCTTACATGAGCCCGTTCCCCGGATATTACCTGACCGGTGACGGAGGGTACATGGACGAAGACGGTTATGTGTTTGTAATGGGACGAATTGACGATGTTATAAACGTCGCTGGTCATCGGTTATCCACCGGAGGCATGGAAGAAGTCCTCGCCAGACATCCCGATGTCGCCGAGTGCGCGGTGGTAGGTGTGGCCGATAACCTAAAGGGGCAGGTTCCAGTTGGATTCATTGTGCTCAAGGCAGGTGTCACAAAATCTAAAGATGACATAGTTAAAGAGGTTGTCCAAATGGTTAGGAGTGACATTGGCGCTGTTGCTTCGTTCAAGAAAGCAGTGGTTGTCGGTCGGCTCCCCAAGACTCGGTCCGGAAAAGTCTTGAGAGGGACCATGCGGAAAATTGCAGACAAAGAGGAGTATTCTGTTCCGTCGACAATTGATGACCCAGTCACACTCGATGAAATCGGGTCCGCTCTGAAAACTATCGGCTATGCTGAATAAGAGTCCTGATCTGAGGAGAACGCGGCTTTTTTCTGGCCTGTAAACAGGTCTTTCAGGGTTGACATCCCCAGACTCTTGAATTTTTTCATAAGGAACAGAAAAAGATATGCGGTTTGCATAGCGTCTTCGAGAGCGTCGTGCTTCTCGAAGAGCGGCAAACCGTATTTTTTTGAAAGGTCGTTTAGACCGAAAGACAGATTAGATGTTGCGTCTTCGTAGTAACGTCGACGTCTGTGATCTTCGTAATGCTGGGCCATCTTCATGGTATCAACAATAGGGTTTTTTATTGTGCCGCCCATGAAACTGTTTGTGGCACTATTTAAGAAACTAATGTCGATAGACACGAAATGTCCTACAATTACGGCCCCTTGCAAGAAACCAACAAAATCTGGAAGAATTTCCTCAAGAGGTTGAGCTTCCATGATCTGATCGGGTGTTATGCGGTGGATCAATGTGCTGTCTTTTGGGAGTGGCTTCTTAGGTTTTGCGTAGCAAAAGAATGTCTTGCCGATGATTATTCGCAAATTCTGAACCCTAACCGCCCCAATTGATACAATTTCATCGCTGCTCGGTTCAAGTCCCGTCAGTTCTGTGTCGAATACTACGAAATCGTAGTCCTCTAATGGTTTATTCCAATCAAGACCACAAAGGATCTGCTTGTTTTTTTTCAAGGCTTGGTGTTTTGCTAGACCAAGCGATTTGAATAACCGTTTCAATCCGTGGTTCATGTTCGCATCTATTCGAGAACTCTAAATTCATTCTTGATATATCCCTGAATTCGACCTATCACTGCAAAAGCCTCCCTGAGAGTCTGTTTTTCGAGGTCTGATAATTCGGCAGGATCAACGTAGTTATCAGGTTGAAGTCCGGCCTCGAGCATGCGAAGTTGATGCACCAAACGAATCTGTGTCTGAAATTCATAAGCTTCAACCACTTCCGTGTATAGCTCACTGGGTATTAGCCCTCCTTCTCCTAAGATCCTGAACCTTGAAAGCGTGTTGGTTTCTCTCAGGCCATTCCTAAGCGCCATAATTCTGGCGAAGTCAACGAATGGCGTCAGCCCCCTGGACTTGATGTCCAGTCTGTCCTTATGCTCACCATTTTTTTCAACCAGGAAATTTCTGAAAAAGGAAAGGGGAATTTTGGTAGACATACAGTCTCGTGCGAGATTCATCAGGAATATGCCACGATTTGGGGCTTGAATCACAACGTAGTCTCTGAGTTTTTCAGCCAGTTGCTGATGACCATGTCCGGCTCGGAAATCAAAGAAAATTGTCGCGTGGAGTACGGCCTGAGGTTCTGGCGCGCTCATCCATCTGTCAAAATAATTCCTCCAAACGATGAACGGTTTTCGCCATTTTGGGTTAGACGCCATTATTTCCCCTTTGCAAAGAGGATAACCACAAGCTTCTAAATGCTCTATCGCCAGGTTGCCAAAACGCCGGAAGTATAGTTTTGCGGATTTAACATGGTCCCAATCCTCTGGAGGGGTCTCATAAATCAGGGCGTTATCCTGATCAGTCTTGAATGTTTGTTCCTGTCTTCCCTCACTACCCATCAATATCCAGCAATAAGGGTGAGGGGGAGGGCCGAGTTGTTTCTCGAGCAGAAAGAGTACGCGGGTGACGATGTGATCATTCAAGGCGGTAATCAGTTTCGCCACGTCATTTGCCTTGGCGCCTTCTGTGATGAGTTTCCGAACTATGAGTGGAGTAGCTTCTGATAATGGGTAAAGACCTTCAATCTCCGTTTGAGCGACTATTTCTCTATAAAGCGATATAGGGGAAACTCCTTGGTCTACCATGATGTCGTGAGCGGACACCACACCCATTATGGTTTTTCCTTCGGTAATTGCGAGATGATGGGTCTCGATATTCATCATCGTGATCAAAGCGTCAAAGCATAACGTATCAGCGGGTATCGATTTTACAGGGAACGCCATCACGTCTGAAACTGGGGACTGCGAACTGACTCCCCTGGACACAACTTTAGTTCTAAGATCGTTATCAGTGACAATACCGACGATATCATTCGAACCGTCTCTTACCAGAATAGATCCGACACCCTTTTCCGTCATACGGGACGCTGCCAGTTGGATAGTGTCCGACGCTGAAACTACTTCCAGCGGTCGTTTCAATAGGTCTCTCACTTTTGAAGTAAAAAGGCTGAAAGCTTGTTCAGCTTTAGGTTCAAGTTTCTTGCTACGTAACTCCTCGTAGGCGCTGTCCATAACGTTACTGGAAAACTTTTCCCAGAGTTGTCCGGCAAAGGAAGGGCTATTCTTGAGTAAATCCAAAAAAATGTCTTTCTCGAGCAAATAGCAGAAAGTATCTTCAATAGCCTCCACGTTAAACAAAGACTTAACATCGCGAATTATTGACAATGCTCCAAAATGACTTCCCTCACCCCTCACATCTTGTAGAATAGTTTCTTGTTCCGAATTGGTAAGGGTTATTTGAACAGCCCCTCTAAAAATGAGAAAAAGGTGGGTGAGCTCCGACACATGTTGTTCGAGGATCAGCGTATTTCTATCAAAGAAATCCAATCCCATTCGTTTGGAAATTCTTTCCAGTGTCTGGTCCTCAAGCTCATTGAAAGGCCTGGTAGATTTTAGAAAATCCAGGACAGCTTCCGGGTCTGCCTTGTGCGAATCGTTTTCTGGTGGCATACACTGTACCTCTTTATATAAACTGGATTAAGTTCAAGCCTCGGATTCGTACAAATTACTTATAAGAAAGTTTTCGCTACTATGGCCTGGAGTCTCCCAAGCACTCCGAAAGTATCTTTCAATGTCCTTTTTTCGAGGTCGGAGAGATCTATCGGGTCAATTATATAACCGGGAGTAGCCCCTACATCAAGCGCTCTCAACTGACTGATCAGAATCAACTGTGTTTGAAATTCGTGAGCTTCTAGAACTTCTGAACAGAGATCCTCGTTTATGACATTCATACGGGCAAGGGACTTCAAACGGGCCAAGGTGTTTGTTTCGGTGACCCCATTCCTCAAACACAGCAATCTTGCGAAATCTGCAAAAGGCTCCGCCACTCGGGTTTCCATGTCAAGTTTGTTTATCTGGGTCCCATCAGCTTCCACAATTATGTCCCTAAAAAAAGACACCGGCGGTTTGATACTGAGAAAATCATCCGCCAGCCCTTTCATAAAGTTTTCGCTGGAAGATATTTTCTCAAATATCAACTTAAGAAAAGAATTTGCAACATTATTTGCGCCGGGTAATGAGCGCGCGTCCAGAAAATTCTTTGCAATCCTAATTTCAGGTAGAATAGGGTTTGATATCCACTCGTCAATGTATTTTGACCAAATTTTCAGGGAACCTCTCCATCTGGGATTTGCCGCAGATATTTTGGATCTGAGGTTTTTCCCAAAGCAATTCTCGAAAAAATCGTTGAGCCGGGTGGCCAACTTTTCAATATGAGCCTCTGATGGAACTGTGGAGTTCGATTGGTCGCCATAGACTGCGATGTAATCATAAACCGGGACAAACGTTTGTTCCATGCGGGCGGCTTTTCCAACTAGAATAGGGGCAAGAGCGGACAGATCTACACCCGACATGAGATCTCCAAACAGTTTGAGAGCTCTGATGAATATTCGGTCATGAAAAAGAGTTATCATATTGATACAATGACTTGCTTTGGCGCCCTCTTCCATTAAGTTGTTTATAACCGTAGGGATCTTTTTGAATAACGAATTCATGGATTCCGGGCTTTCCTGGGCCTGTATCTCCCGAAAAAGGATTATCGGGGAAGCCGCCTGATGAACCATGATGTCATGAGTTGTTATTATACCCAGTATTTCCGAACCGCCCACAGCGGCAAGATGACTGATCTGTTCCTTTATCATAAGCAGTGTGGTCTCGAATAACCTAGCCTGGACGGGTATAGTTTTAACCGGGGACGACATAATGGTAGACACGGGAAGATGGTAGTCCATACCTCCTGCGACAACCTTTGAACGAAGATCTTTCTTTGTTACAATTCCCACTAGGTTTGAGGACTCATTTGTTACGAGCAAGGAGCCTATTCTAAATTTAGCCAAAATCTGACCGGTTTGCTGGATAGATGAATCAGAGCGCACAACCTTAAAATTTGGTCTTATGACATCAGAAACTCTCGATGTGAAATAATCAAGACGCTTCAAACCTAATGAACGAATTCGTTCGTTTCTGGTTTCGAGATAGGCTGCCGAAATTCTTTCTTTCTGAAACTCGGCCAGGAAGAACTTTTCGAATGAAACGTTTTCTGAAACGATTTTCAAAAAAAGCGCTTTAGGAATTAGAAAACAGAAAGTATCCTCCAAAGTCTCGACTGTAACATCGGGTTTTTGATCTCTGATTAAACACGGGCCTCCCAGTGTTTCTCCCTCTCCTCCGACATTTCTCAGAGTGAATGTGTCGCTTTCACTCCTCAAAAAAACCCGAACACTCCCTTTTTGGATGACATAAAAATGCGTTATGTCAGTTAATCCCTGCCTGAAAATTGTGGTTCCTTTTGGATAAAATTCAACCTCAAGGCGCCGTGCTAATTCCTCAGTAACAGTAACGTCAAGTTCATTGAATGGCGGGAATCTGCTGAGGAATTGAAATGCAGCGATCGGGATCGTAGCGAAATTTGAAGACTTGTCGTTCATCCCATTTCACGATTAGGGAGGCTTGAATTTTTGTTGACTCTATTCTTTTGACAGTTTAACATACTTGACAGGAATAGTTTCTCAACTGTAGCAGATAATTATATATCAACTTCAGGCAATCATCAATCCCGTCCGATAAGAATGCGAGGCCGAGACATGGTTTCGTGACAATAATGTTGCGTATTTGTTCACGGTGACTTCAGGGATTTAAGAATCCTTGTTAGCCTGCCGACTTCTTGAAAGTCAACGGTTTTCCATCAACTAATTTTCTTAAAATAGCGAGTGTGAATTTTTTGGCTTGATAGACGATGTTTTATACGTGGCTTCGTAGGTAGCGGTCAAGAAAAGCTCTTTAGCAAATTTAATTGAAAGGGGGAAAAGGATAGCCTTTGGGAAGTTAGAGGGAATAACTTTGCCAATCTCTACCTAGGAATAATTCGAAAAGGAGGGTTTGATCATGGAGAATGCCCCAAAGTGGTATGATGTCCATCTAGAAGGGTATAAAGAAGTGGCCTACATCAAGGGCATGGATCAGTACAACGAAATGTACGGACGGTCACTCAATGATGTGGACAACTTTTGGGCCGAGCAGGCAAGGGAGTATCTTACTTGGGACAAAGAGTGGGATTCCGTCCTGAAGTATGATTTTCACAAGGCGACAATTGAATGGTTTGGTGGTGGAAAGCTCAACGCTTGCTACAATGCCCTGGATCGGCACGTTGATTTGCTAAAGAATAAAGTCGCGTATTACTGGGAAAGCGATAACCCTGAGGAATCCAAAACCGTTACGTATCTGGATCTCTATAGGGACGTGAACAAGTTTGCCGCTGCTCTACTTGCCAAAGGTGTAAAAAGAGGCGACAGGGTAATCATTTACCTGCCAATGATCGTGGAATTATCAGTCGCCATGCTCGCTTGCGCCAGGATCGGGGCTGTGCATTGTGTTATTTTCGGAGGTTTTAGCGCTGAGTCAATAGCCAGCCGTATTCATGATTGCGGAGCGAAGGTAGTCATCACAGTAGATGGAGGATACCGCGGCGGAAAGGTTCTTCAACTCAAGAAGACTGTTGACGACGCTCTTGAGCAATGTCCTGGAATAGAGACAGTAATAGTTCTAAATAGATGTGGACTGGATCTTAAGCTGGATCCCAAAAAGGAATGCTGGTGGCATGATGCAGTAGCTGATCCAGGACTACCGGCCTATGTAAAACCAGAATCCATGGATGCGGAGGATCCTTTATTCATTCTTTATACAAGTGGCAGCACAGGAAAACCCAAGGGTGTTCTGCATACTCACGCCGGGTATCTGCTTTACGCCGCTATGACCTGCAAACTAACTTTTGATATCAAACCACATGAGACATTTTGGTGCACAGCCGACATCGGCTGGATCACAGGGCACACATACACCGTTTACGGCAATCTGATCGATGGGTTTACCAGTGTGATGTTTGAAGGCATTCCAACCTATCCGGGCTTCGACCGTTACTGGGAGATAGTGGCCAAGAGAAAGGTAGACAAGTTCTATACCGCTCCTACCGTAATCCGTTCACTAGCGAAAGAAGGCGAGTCTCATGTTAAAAAACATGATGTCTCATCACTAAAACTCCTTGGGACAGTCGGTGAACCTATAAACCCGGAAGCGTGGAGATGGTATTTCCACAATGTAGGTCGTGATTGGTGTCCGATTGTAGACACGTGGTGGCAAACTGAAACCGGTGGCCACATGATGACGCCATTACCCGGAGTAGCCCCGATTAAACCTGGATCGTGTTCCTTTCCTTTCTTTGGAGTTGAGCCGGTTATTCTCGATCCTGAGACTGGAGCCGAGGTCACGGTACCCGGCCAGGAAGGCGCTCTGTTTATCAAGAGACCGTGGCCTGGGATGGCCAGAACCGTCTATGGTGATCATGAACGGTTCATTGATACGTATTTCAGTCGTATGCCTGGTCTTTATTTCACTGGAGATGGTGCGAAAAAGGATGAGGACGGTTTCTACTGGATAACTGGAAGAATCGATGATGTTCTCAACGTGTCTGGCCACAGGCTTGGGACAGCGGAAGTCGAGTCCGCTCTGGTGCTTCATCCGAAAGTAGCGGAAGCCGCTGTTGTTGGTTTCCCGCATGAAATAAAAGGCCAGGGAATTTACGCATTCGTTACGGTCAACACTGGTGTTGAAAAAACGGATGAACTCAAAAAGGATCTTGTCAAAATGGTCCGAACCCAAATTGGGCCAATAGCTTCACCAGACGCTATCCAATGGGCTGATGGACTTCCCAAAACCAGAAGCGGCAAGATCATGCGGCGCCTTCTTAAAAAGATCGCAGCGGGTGATGTCAAAGAGCTTGGTGACACCACAACTCTTGCGGATCCAACGATAGTGGAACAACTGGTTCGTGACAGGGTGACGGTCTAGATTTCCATTATAAAGTCAGGCGATAACGGCCTACCCGCATTGAATTATTATTACGGGTAGGCCAACTAATTTCTTTTTTCCAACAGGGAAGTCCAAAAAACTTGCCAAAGTCTCATAAACAGGAATAAAATTTTGGGGGCAGGCTTATTCTTTTATCTTCACAGGAGCCAAACACATTGACTCGAAAGGTCGGAGTAATTCGAGACTCAAGATATCTGGAACATAAGCCTGGACTGGTCCATCCTGAGGCTCCCAGCCGTTTACGAAGCGTTTATAGAATGCTGGACAAAGAATTTGAGAATCGGCTTGTTCAAATAGAGCCGAAGTTAGCTACCTTGGAACAGCTTCAAATGGCTCATACCCCAACCTACATCGACTTGATTATGAGCACCGCAGAACGCGATTTTACCCCATTGTCGTCTGATACATTCGTAAGCGCCAAGTCCTACCTGGCCGCGTGGCTCGCAGTGGGAGCTGGAATAAGCGGGGTAGACGCGCTGATGAACAGGGAGGTTCGCTCCTGCTTTTCCCTGGTTCGTCCTCCAGGCCATCATGCTCTGGCCGATCGAGCAGGTGGTTTTTGCATATTCAACAACATCGGGATAGCCGCAAAATATGCCATGGAGAAATACGGGTTAGAGAGAATTCTCATAATTGATTGGGACATACATCACGGAAACGCATTGCAGGATCTCTTTTATAAAGACAGTAGGGTACTCTATTTCTCCAGTCACTACATGGGATGGTATCCAAACACGGGCGACTGGGACGAAACCGGTGAGGCGGATGGCGCTGGATACACGGTAAACGTTCCTGTTCCCAAAGAACTGGAAGATGATGACATAATTCATTTGTATCAGAATGTCCTGAACCCAATCGTGAGAAAATATAAACCTCAATTGATTATGGTGGCCGCTGGTTTTGACGGCAATGAAAGAGATCCTCTTGGCAGGACCCGTTTGACTGAAATGGCTTACCGGAAGCTTACACAAATAGTGCTTCAAGTTTCGGACACAGGGAACGGCGCTCCTCTGTTTTTTTCACTTGAAGGCGGCTATGACAGCCGCGCCCTTGCCAGCTCAGTTAGAGAAGTGCTCGACATGTTAGCGTTCAATGGCAGAAGAGAAAGGCTCGCTAATTTACCAACAAAACGAGCCGAAGAGATGTTGCGGAAATTACGGAGAACCCATTCCAGGCACCGTGTGTGGACATAGTGGTTTTATCTCATGAGTCGCTTTAATTTTAATGACCAAATATCATTTGATATATAGCTGGACAATGGTTCCGGTATCCATTTTAGGACACCGATGATCGTGTGGCGCAATTGATTCACTTTTGAACCTTGACACTCCAAGGAAACCTTATAGTGGGAAAATGATAAAGAATAGACTGAGTCCAGAAAATCCCGATGCCAACCTTAAATCCTATTACCAAGTCTATAGAGGATTTTCGTGGAATATGATTCTGGATCTTTTTCCAAGCTACTCT
>DYRE01000171.1 GCA_020718965.1 Desulfomonile tiedjei | reverse complement strand
GGCCTGTTTTTGGGTTCACAAGGTTAACCAGCGAATCAGCGTATGTCGACTTTAGTTTGTAGATGGATCTATAATCCAGTATCCGCCGAGGTAATTCATTTTCCAGGGCTAATTCCTCCAGGACAGTCACAGAAGTCGACAAACCTGTTTTGGTTTTCTTGGTTCCCTTGAGACCCAATTTGTTGAACAGAATCTCTCCAACCTGCTGAGTTGAGTTGATGTTAAATTTCTCCCCAGCCAGGTTATATATGTCGATTTCGATTTCTTTGAGTATCCCGGAAAATTCTTCAGAGAGTTTTGTCAGATAATCTGCGTCAACTTTCACTCCGATCGATTCCATGTCCGCCAGCACAGAAATTAATGGCAATTCTATATTACAGAAAAGGTTCTCCAGGTCTTCCTTTCTCAGACGAGGTTCCATAATCAAAGCGACCCTGAAGGTCACGTCAGCGTCCTCGGCGGCATATTCAGTAGCACGATCTATGTCGACTTCAGCGAAGGATATCTGATTTTTTCCGGATCCGATAAGATCACTTATCGGAATCATCCTGTGCTCAAGGTAAATTTCCGCTAGATCTCCAAGTGAGTGTCCACGTCTGCCTGCATCAAGAAGATATGACGCTATCATGGTATCGCAGGCTATCCCTTTGATATCGACGCCTTCGTTTCTTAGAACTATCAAATCGTACTTTATATTCTGGCCGATTTTTTTTATCTCATGATTTTCCAGCAATGGTCTGAGTAGTGACAAAGCATCCGCTTTGGGAACCTGGTTTCCCACAGTATGACCCACGGGGATATAACATGCGTCTCCGGGTTCAGCGCTCAGTGATATTCCAACCAGTTGAGCGCTAACCGGCGAGAGCGATGTCGTCTCTACATCAACAGCAAAACGTCCCTTAGCTTCGATTTCGTTGATGACATCTCTCAATTCTCCCAGGTTTGTTATTGCCCGGTATTTCGAAAAATCAAGATTCTTTGTCGCTGGAAGTCCTTCCAGCAGTCTCTTGAATTCAAGATCTTTGAAAATCCCCCGCAACTTGTCGCTTTCAGGCGACCCTGGGACCAATGATTCAATGTCGATCTCTATTGGAACATTTTCTTCTAATGTGGCTAGTTCATAACTGAGAAAAGCGTTGTCCCTATTCTCAACAAGAGATTCTCTCAGTTTCTGTTTAGATATTCGATCTATTTGGCCATAGATTTCTCGGAGTGAGCCAAATTCCTTGAGAAGACCGGAGGCTGTTTTTGGACCCACACCTCGTACGCCCGGGATATTGTCGGAAGAATCACCGACCAGTGACAAATAGTCCAGGATTTGCCCGGGTAGAACTCCAAATTTGTCGAACACACCCTTTGAGTCATAAACCACATCCTTTTGTGGGTCCCACATTGTCACACCAGGAGAAACAAGTTGGGTGAGATCTTTATCCGCGGATATTATAATGACATTCCAGTCTAATGATTGCGCTCGTTTAGTGAGTGTGGCGATAATATCGTCGGCTTCGTATCCTGACATACTTAGCATCGGCAACTTGTAGGCTTCCACCAGTTCCAGTATTTTTGGGATCTGTATTACCAGATCTTCCGGCGCCTGAGGCCTGTTAGCCTTGTACGCCGCATACTTCTGTAGCCTGAAGGTAGGACCGGGAGCGTCAAATACGACCGCTATTCTCTCGGGGCGCTTGTCTTTAAGGGTTTTCATTAGCATATTGGTGAAACCTAAAATCGCGCCGGTAGGAAAACCTTTGGAATTTGAAAGACCACCCATTGCGTGATAGGCGCGAAAGATATAGGCGCTGCCATCAATCAACAGAATTTCTTCTCTTGCCTTAACCATGTTGGCCTCTTTTTTCATCCTGGGATTGAATGTCCATGGAAAATTATAGAAACGTTGAATTGACCATGTTATCACAGTGTGTTAAATCCTTACAGTTGAACTTTAGCCTGCTCGTTTCATTTGTAATCCGGGGGCTAAAGAAGATTAATCATTGTATTGGAAGGTGCTTCTATGTTTCTGCCCAGGATTGATGAGGAAAAATGTAAACAGTGCGGAGAATGCGTCGATGTTTGTCCTGCGGACGTGCTGGCTGTAGACGGATCAAAAACCTACGTGGCAAACCCAACCGATTGTTTGGGGTGTGAATCCTGTGTCTCGGTTTGCCCTGAGGAGGCAATACAGGTAGAAGAGATTTGAAAAAACTGTTCATGTCTGTCGATCAATTACGCAGCAAGTCCCAATGGTCGTTCGGGATGGATACCATAACTGGAAATATCTGAAATAGCGCAAGTCTATTCCACCTTCCCTGCCTAGGCCGAGTGCGGGGGATCATGAACCATCACTTTTCGCCAAAAAGTTAAGATCAACTTTTTCAACCCGTTATCTTTTTTTACCACCAATTCTTCTCTCATATTTGGCCAATTGGAGCTGAGACATTATATTGTTGTAACAGCAACCAAAGGATGTATCCCTTGACTGGTTCGGAAAAGACCCGAGAGAGCCTTCTGAGCAAGACACCCAATAAATCGCAACAGGCGCCATTGGAAGACATCCGTCTGATAAATGAAAACATGAAAGATGTCATTTGGCAGACCACTCCCGAATTGGTCATCACTTACGTCACATCTTCCGTAAAAAAACTTCTTGGATACGAAGCTCAGGAGCTTATAGGACAGCCTCTAACTTCTCTATTAACCCCAGAGGCCAGGGAGATTGTTCTCAACCGATATCCTGACATCATGAGAAGCTTGGCCGAACACCAGGAATTTGAGGCTGAAGTTTCTGTTGTAGAACTGATCCGAAAAGACGGAAAAACTGTATGGACTGAAACAACCACGGAACAGACTCTCGACGCCGGGGGGCAATTTCTGGGTTTTCAGGGAGTGACCTGGGACATCTCCGAACGCAAAAAGGTGGAAGACGCTCTTAGAGAAAGTGAACGCTTTCTGCGCCAATCCGAGAAAATCGCTCGCACAGGTGGATGGAAGGCAAATCCCTACACTGACAGTCTTCACTGGACAGAAGGCGTGTACGACGTCGTAGAAGCGCCAAAAGATCATCAGCCTGGTCTGGATCAAGGCATGGAGTTCTTCACCCCGCAATATCGGCAAATCCTCAGGGAAGCCGTAGCCAAAACCATAGAACTGGGTGAACCCTTCACAATAGAAGCGGAAGTCATGACATCCAGTGGCAGGCGCCTATGGACTGAGGTGCGTGGGTTGATGCGACTGGAAGTCGGCGATGAACCTCAAGTTGTTGGTTCCTTCCAGGACATCACTGAGCGTAGGCTTGCGGAGGAGGCTCTTCGGACAAGCGAAAACAAATACCGTCTACTATTCGATATTGCGCCTATAGGAATAATCCTTGTCGACAGAGAAGGAAACATTCTGGAAGCCAATAACTACATTATAAATATACTGGGTTCTCCAGGCCTGGAGGCCATAAAGTCACTCAACATGTTGACCTTTCCACCGCTTGTTGAATCTGGAATGTCCGGTATATTAGCCAGTTGCATGGAAGAGAACAGGCCCGTTGACACCGAAATCTGTTACACGAGCAAATGGGGAAAAGCAATGAGTCTCAGAATCATCCTTACCCCCAAATTGAATGACCAGGGATATGTCACTGGATGCCTGGCTGTAATGGAAGACGTTTCAAAGCGGCAACTTGCGGAACAGGCTCTTCGAGTCAGTGAGAGCAAATTCAGAACACTGTTCGAAACTGCGCAAGACGCCATATTCATCAAGGATTTGCAGCTCAGATACGTGGATATCAATGCCGCCGGATTAGAGCTCTTTCAAACCGAGCGCCATAATTTAATTGGGAGAACATCAGCAGAGATCTTTGGAGATGACTATCCTGAAGAGCAAGACAAATTAGAGCGACGGGTACTCCAGGGACAGGCTGTCGAAACATATCTGAACTGGGAGTTAAAAGCCCAACCGATTTCGCTTCACCTGACAAGGTTTCCGCTTAGGGATTCCCACGGTAGAATCATGGGCATTTGTGGAGTTGCACGGGAGATATTCAACTCGCCTTATGCCTCTACAAACCAATCTAACCTGGCAAATGACTTTAAATCGGAAACAATGCAATCCACTCTCGCAAAGGTCAGGCTAGTATCCGAAACCGACAGCATAGTGCTTCTGACTGGGGAAACAGGATCCGGCAAGGACTATCTCGCACGCCACATCCATAAACTTTCGGGCCGCTCAACTGGACCTTTCTATGCGATAAATTGCGCCGCAATACCATCGGAATTGGCCGAATCAGAGCTTTTCGGTCATGAACCGGGCGCTTATACGAATGCGCTTCGAAGAAAAAAGGGAATGCTGGAAATGGCAGAGGGAGGAACACTTCTCCTGAACGAAATCGGGGAACTGACGCCTTTGCTGCAGGCTAAGCTGTTAACTTTTCTTGACACCTTTTCTTTCACACGAATAGGCGGAGAAAAAACCATCAGTGTTAACACGCGGCTAATAGCGGCTACCAACCGTGACCTTTGGACCGAAGTGAATGAGGGTCGTTTCCGAAAGGACCTTTACTATCGACTCAGCGTTATCTCCATAGAAGTCCCGCCCCTGCGGGAACGGTCTGAGGACATACCGGTAATAGCGAACCGCATTCTTGTTCGTCTTCGGGAGGAGTTGAAACTTTCTTCGGTTCCAGACATCCGTGCAGATGCCATGAGGGCTTTGCGCATGTATAGCTGGCCGGGAAATGTCAGGGAGTTGAGAAATGTTCTGGAGCGAGCGCTAATGTTATCAAGAGGAGACACCATCTGTCCTAATCATCTGAGTGTTCCACAAACAGAACGAGTCCCGGGCGCCGAAAAGCGAAGTGTGCCCAGCGGATGTGGACTCAATGATGTTCTTAAAGAAACGGAGCGACTCATGATTGAGGACGCCCTTGGTCGCTCCGGTGGGAATAAATCTGAGGCTGCACGTCTACTTGGCATTTCCAGATTTTCGTTGTTAAGGCACATGACCAAGCTGGGCATAAGTGACATATACGGTTCGTAACGCCACTCTGATCAGCATTAATGACTCGCTGCGAATTTATACCACATACTCAGCCTGCATTTAAGTCTTGCCCCAACCACAATAGAGTGCAAGCAAGCGGCCTGAATCGGTTTTCCGGTTTGGGCCGTTAGAAGATATAACGACAATTTGTGCTTGTAAGAAAGCTCATCTGTGCCTATGTCGAAGTAAGATAATTCTT
>DYRE01000570.1 GCA_020718965.1 Desulfomonile tiedjei | reverse complement strand
GAATGATCCAAGCGAGCAATTTCGTAACATTTGCCAAGGTATTTATCGAGTTCAAAATCATTGACTGGCGTAACAGATTTTGGCATCCCCAAACAACCGCTAAGAAATAATGCTGCGACCACCCCAAAAAGATTTTTCAATATTTATACCCCCTGTCTAAAACGATATTCCCGGTAACCTTAACAAAGCCGAGCCATGAATACTCAACTTTCGGATGACAAATCCTTGAGATCGTTTCTCCATAAGGGTTTGTGGAACGAAACAGCGAGGAGCCGAAAAATATGCCCAGTTCTAAACGGACGAACATTTTTATGGGTTTGGCGGACAAGGAGCCCCCCACTATTCGTTCAAAATCAGCAGCGATCATTTCACCGCTTGGAAAGTGGGTGCGTTTGGTGGTGACTTTCCCTTGAGAGTCTGATGATAGTACTGATAGGTCATCGGTTGACCATCTTGCAAGACCTCTGAGCTGATGGTTTCACCGATGAAGATGGTATGGCTGCCAAGGTCTATCTGATCCACGACCTTTGCCTCCAGCACAGAAAGAGAGTGCTCAGTCACCAGAGGACATTTCGTAACGCCCTCCTTAAACTGAGTCTTTGATAACTTGTCGATGTCTCTACCCGATTTAAACCCGAACAGTCCAATAAATGTCATCGGTGTTGTTTCAACGAGCACGGATATGGCAAACACCTTGCTTTTGTCGATAAACTCATGGGTGAGATTTTTCTTGTTGATGATTACGGCCACGCGTGCTGGATCCGATGTCACCTGAATGGCAGTATTGATGATCTGGCCATTCAATCTGTCACCGTTTCGAGATGTAACGATGTATAGCCCATAGCTCAAATCCCTGAATACCTTAGGATCCATTTTTTGACTCATCTTTCTGCCTCCAAAGTGATTGTGTTTGTTCCAAGCGGTTCTGACGCGGTTAGGAAAACGGACCCAAGAAAAACGGATACTACACTGAAAAGACCAAAACACGCCCCAGATATGTCTGATAATATACTATGAAAAGCCCGGCAAACCCAGGAATCTCGGAAAAGATAAACGTGGATGAAAGGCGCCGCCTTCCTCGACGCCCCCAATAGCTGTCTTACCGAACGAGCTTGGCTCCTATGGCTTTTCCGTAATCCT
>DYRE01000170.1 GCA_020718965.1 Desulfomonile tiedjei | reverse complement strand
ATGAGAGCTTTTGTCAGGCATGCCTCCACGCACGCAGGCTGCAATCCGTTTTCGATCCTGGAGGCGCAAAAGTCGCATTTATCGGCGGTGTGTCTGATGGGGTTAAAGAACCTGGCGTCATAAGGACAAGCTGAAATGCACATGCCGCAACCAATGCATTTGCCGTAATACATCACCACGATCCCATCTTCAGGTCTTCTCACTGTAGCCTGCACCGGGCAGACCTGAACACAGGGAGGGGAATCGCATTGATTGCAAAGACGCCGCAGGAACATGTTGCTCACATTCGGAAAAGAACCGGTCTGTATACCTTTTATCCAGGAGCGCCAGTAACCCAGGGGCACATTATTTTCACTCTTACAGGCTACAGTGCAGCTATGGCACCCGATACATCTTCTCTGGTCGACGATCATTGCCCAGCTCCTGGGCTTTGCCGCCGATGTGACGTCCGGGTTTTTATCGGAAATTTCCGAGGTATTACTGGTTTCAGTTGGTTTCATTGGTTTTGTCGAATTTTCTCAATATCCTGATCTATTTAGGTTTATGGCAACCCAAGCACTCAAATCGGCTGAATGATTCCTTTCCATCATGACAGGTTCCAGTCGCGCATGTAGCGCAGGCCCTCGGAACTTTATAATCAACTCTTGCCGTTTCATCCTCAACAATTGTTCCAGGGACAAAAAGCGTTGAAGCGTCTTTTCCTATATGTACCTTAAGTGGAGGTGAGTCTTTCAAGGCTCTCAAAATAAAAGTCCCATAATGCTGTGTGGCAAAGATCGATTCGTGACATGTCTTGCAGTCTTTGTATTTTCCGTTTTTGAACCACATGTGTGAGTAATGTCTGAAAACAACGGGCCCGGGAGAACCATAAGCAGGGAATGAAACGTTACCTCCCCCAAAAACACTTGACAAGGTCAACAGCCCAACAAGGACTCCAGAAGCTATCAGCGCTATCAGAATAATCCCCCAATAAAAAGCCTGACTTTTCCAATAGGTCGAAGGATCTTTCAGTCTTACCAGGAAATCTGATAAAGCGGCCAAATAGCCCTGTCTTGTCGATGTGTCGTTCATATAGGTTTATCTCAAGGAACCCACATATTTCGTAGTCCATTGGCGTTTTTTGACTTCAGGAGTTGTATAATCGGGCAAGATCATGGGTGAAACCCGATCAGTTTTTATTCCTTCAGTTTCTAGTTCCCTGTGGTATTGACGCACATGCTCAACACTGAGAGCGCCAATATCTCCTCTATCTTTTGCGAACATTCCGGCTGATTGCCCAGCCAATCTTCCAAACACCGAAATATCCAGAAGAGAATTACCCATAAGCCGGTTGGCGCCATGAACTCCTCCCCCAACTTCTCCCGCAACGAAAAAACCCGGAATTTCGGTTGAACAATCAGGTTTATACTCCAAACCACCATTTTGATAATGCAGAGTTGGATAAATCAACATTGGGAGCTGAGATATATCAATTCCGTAGCGCTTAAAAAGGATGAACTTGGCCGGAAATTCACGTTCAACGGTTCCTGCGCCTTCAAGAAGATCAATCATTGGAGAATCAAGCCATACGCCAAATTTCCCCTTTTGCCCGGGTACCGGTATCCCCTTCCGGACCTTCTCACATTCGCGAATGATGCTCGATGATTCAATATCGCGAGGTTCACGTTCGAAGACAAACTGTTCTCCATCTATGTTGACAAGATTGGCTCCAGCTCCTCTGACTTTCTCAGTGATAAGAAGCCCCTCCGACTGTTCCGGGAAGACCGCGCCGGTTGGATGATACTGGGTGGCGTGAAGAAAACGCACCTTTATCCCCAAGCGATACCCCATGGCAAGTCCATCGCCGGTTGCCCCATAGTGATTGGTTGTCATGAAGTTTTGCATGTGGAGCCTGCCGGAACCACCAGTGGCCATGATAACCGACTTCGCCTTGACCAGGAAATATTCTTCAGTTTCAAGATTATAGAGTACAGCTCCCGAACACGAGCCCTTTTCGTCAAGCAACAACTCAACCGCCGGAGCAAATTCCAGAACACCGATATTCTTCATTCGGTTTCTTGCTTCGTCCCTTAGTGTCCTCATTATTTCAGCGCCGGTCATGTCCCCGGCATAGTGCATCCTTTTTCTGCAAGTTCCCGCGCCATGCAGAGTGAACATTTTTCCGTCCGGCCGCTTGTTGAACATGCAACCCAAATCTTCAAGCCAACCTATAACCTTTGGCGCTTCCAGGACCATGGTCTTTACAAGGAGTGGATCATTTTCGAAATGCCCTCCTCCCATAACGTCCAGATAATGAAAATAGGGCGAATCCTTCCAGCTTTTTGTAGCAGCCTGTATGCCCCCCTCCGCCATCATCGTGTTTGCGTCTCCATGGCGAAGCTTGGTGGCGATAATAACCCTTGCTCCTGCCTCTTCAGCCATGAGCGCCGCCGCTGTTCCGGCTCCTCCCCCTCCAATTACCAGAACGTCTGTTTCATAATGAACTTCGTTCAAATCAATCCTGTCCGGGTCTATTCGGCTTCTAGCTTCAAATTGATCCGCTATTTCCTGAGCGACCGAATAACCTTTGCTTGGACCAACCTTGAGTTCACGGAGCGCCCCATCTCTATAATCCGGGTGATATTTTTCAAGTCGGACCTTTCTTTCGTCCAGTGTGAGCGCTGGAAATTCTTCCCCGGCTTTTTTCCGGGCGACTCTTTGTGGCCTTGTCTTTTCGACTCTTTTTATGAGTTCCAGTAGTTCTGGAGTATATCCCATAGTCAACTCCATCAAAAAAGGATGATTGATTTAGAGGTAACTGATTCCTGGCGATTAAACCGCATCAAAACTTAAAGATAACTGTTGCTGTCCGGCTTCCATTCTTCAGGGCCCGTATGAGGCTCCATCTGCCTTTCCACATAAAGTTTTCTGAGGTTCTGGACCTCAGAGTTGATCAACTCATTCAATCCGGTTTCGTAACGCCCCGAGTTGATTTTTTCTATCATTTCCCAAACATGCTCCGCTCGGGGTTTGATATGTTTGCCGGTTATTCTTCTGCACATGATTCCAATGTTGTACTGGCCCAGTTCCGCAGGGCATCTCGCAGCGCAAATCCCACACATGACACACGACATGGAAATTTCAGCGGCCTTTTCAATGTCCCCCCTAATAGCCGCGGAGATATATTCCATGACTGGGATTTCCATTGGACATGATTTAGTGCAGGTGTTGCATCCCATGCACTTGGCCAGTTCGGGGTAATACTCCAAAATTGTTTGAGCGTCGGGCTTGAGTTCATCCAAATTGTAAACAGCTCGATTTGCTGGAAAGAACGGGATCATCGCGAGATACATGCTAGGTTGAACGACAGTCTGGCACGCTAGTCCAACATTGATTTTGGGGCTTCCTGGAAGCCTGTACACAGTGGCGCAGGCCCCGCAAATACCTCCACGGCATCCGCAACCTCTTATCAGTTGATATCCTGCATATTCCAAAGCCTTTTGAATTGTCAGAGTGCTTGGCACGTCATATTTCTTGCCCATTATGAAAATTGGGATCAAATCCGTGCGGATCGATAAATCATTTGATAATTCATCAGTTTCCATCAACTGTTGCGTGACCGCAGACATCTTTAAAATCCTTTCTAGTCGCTTGATCCAGGTTGCAAATTAAATTATCGGGCTATGAAAACCCCAATCATGATTCCGAGTATCAGCGCAATAAGTCCCATGAAATAATTGTCCATCGAGGTAATCCTGGGCGCTGGCTCAATGGTTTCAGGAACTACCTCGTCCACGATGAAATCCTTATACGCCGTATCCACCTGCGGACAGGCCAGAACACAGGAATAACACTGCTCGCAATCTTCTCCAACGCAAGCTTCGAGTGCGAACGAGGTTCGTTGCGCTGTCTTGTCGAATCGTATCGGGTCCTTTCGCAACACGGGACAGGAATCTATGCAGTTTCCACACGCCAGGCAGCCTTTGTCTCCAATTACATCCGAATTCGGGTCAGGTATGAAAAGCCTGTGATACGGCTCCATTCCTTTTGAAAGCAACCGAAAACGAGCCACTGGCGGTTCCTTGATATTGAGGATCGTGTTGGCCACTTCACGATTGAGATTGTCTTTTGATTTATCTCTGACTGTTGGCATATCCGTCGCTCCAATTCATTTTGGAATTGGGAAAGTTCAATTCAAGTCGATTGTCAGGACGACCGTAATTCCGACCTACACTGTCATAACCTGAGGTGAATGTCACATTGTTCCCGGATGATTTGTCCAACGAGTCACTTCCCTTGGAAGATTCCTGAACTGGACTTCCCGCCTCACGATCTTTGATGTATCTTTCAAAATATTCTCTTGTCATTATGGGATGGCATTTAAGACAGTTTTCGTAGTTAGTCCCAACTCGGCAGTCTGATAGGAATATTGCAGTCTTATAATGAATTTTCCCGTTGTGACAGCGATTGCAACTTTTTTCCAAAGGAAACGCTACCATCCACCTGGGATTTTTCGATACCGATTTCCATGCCAGTTGTCGAGCTTCGATGAATTGCGCGTCAGTCATAGGCAGTAGTCGACCACTCTGATAGTCGTGTGAAGCAAATGCATGACACGAATCACAAGCCAGATGATTGACCTCTGAATAATTGACCTCTTTATCGGCCCTGTTTTGATCATCCTGTTTATAACGCTCGTGGCATTTCGCACAGGTATCATCGCGGGCTATGACGTGCTTTCGATGATCCATAACCAATCCAATTTCTCGCAGTCCCTCGGGTAAATCTTTCAAATATACAGCTTTCCTGTAAATGGACGCAAAATGACAAAACTCGCAGTTAGCGCTCGGGATTCTTGTTCTGTTCAGAAATCCTGTAGTTTGCGGCTGACGGGGATCGATCTGAGGAACCAAATAGGTTATGGCGTGTAACAAAGCTCTTCCCCTGGACAAAGAGGTGTTTTGAGGGCTTCCCTCAATATGGCAATCAGCGCAAGCTATCAATGCGTGAGCAAACCCTTTGTTTTTATCTTTCAACTGATTGGCCATCCAATGTGCATTTTCAGCCTGACGCTGGTGACAAGCCTTGCATGAAAAACTTCTTATGGAGACCTCACCCGCAGCAAAGGCCAACGCCAGGATCAAAACACCAATTAGAATATATCCTATGCCTCCACGCATCACGCGGTATTACCCTTATTCCCGGTAAAAGCTTTCCCCTTTTTTCCCTGAGCCGCCTGAAACGCGGCAGAAATAACCAATGGT
>DYRE01000169.1 GCA_020718965.1 Desulfomonile tiedjei | reverse complement strand
GCAGAGCCCGACAACACAAAGCGTCAATACAACAGGATTAATGCGGTCAGAGAAATGATGAACGCCTCGGGCTTCACAGAGATCATAACGATGTCCTTTGTTTCCAGCGTCGCAGCGGAACAATTTCGCCAGGACTCCGAGGGAGAAGACTTGGCATTACTCAATCCGCTTTCAGAGGATCATGTGGTAATGAGGCGATCTCTTTTGCCTGGGCTCATTGGCGCGCTGAAAAGAAACCTCAATTTCAAGAATGAAAATCTAAGGTTGTACGAAATTGGAAAAACATTTGTTCCTGTTCCTGGCTCAGAAACTCCTCTAGAGCATTTGAAAATTGCGGGGGTGGCCTGTGGCGCAAGGTATCCTGAGGAATGGCATTTTAATAGGGGTGAGATTGATATATCAGGAAAAGTTGAAGTTAGACCAGAAGTTGATTTTTTTGACATAAAAGGCGCGGTAGAAAATGTCCTCGATGGCTTGGGGATATCAGAATCGCAGTTTTTACCATCCTCAGTCGCCTTTTTACATCCAGGTAAGTCCTCAGATATATTAGTTAATGGAAATATAGTTGGTTTTTTAGGCGAAATGTCTCCGGATAAAACCAGAGAAATAGGTTTAAGTAAGAAAATCCAAATCTTTGACATCTTCCTGGAGCCTCTATTTGTTCATGCATGCAACGATAGGGTTTTTAGGCAGCTTCCACGCTATCCTTATATCGAGAGGGATCTATCCATAATAGTTGAAACGAATTGTTCAGGAGATCAGATTAAACTCTTGATTTCACGTCTAGGGCATGATATCATCACCTCAGTGATCCTATTTGATTTATATCGTGGAGAATCGATTCCGGAAGGTTATCAAAGTATGGCGTTCCGGATCCGGTATCAGTCTGAGGATCGAACCCTTACCGACGCTGAAGTCCAGGAGGTTCATTCTCACGTAGCCACAACTCTGATAAGAGAGTTGGGAGTTACCGTTAGGGAATGATGACTTAAGTTTGTTTTGACTTGTTTTTAGAGTCAGATATCGCCTCCCGGTTCGGTGAACGGTGGATTCTCATGTGGAGGGGTGGGTTTGCAATGACCATCGCAATTCCGGAGAAGCAGTATTTTAAAATAGGCGAAGTGAGTGAGATTCTGAATGTTGAACCTTATGTTTTAAGGTACTGGGAGTCAGAATTCAAAATCTTGAAGCCTACTCGGACCAGGGCAAGACAGAGGCTTTATCACAAGCGCGATCTAGAGTTACTTCTTGAAATAAAACATCTTCTTTATGACGAGAAGTTTACCATTGCTGGGGCCAAAAAACGGCTTCAGGAAATGAAAAAGCAGGCCGCTGCTGAAAAGAAAGCCGCCAAAGTTCCTAAGGCTAGCCGGGTTAAGGAAGAAATCAAGGCCCTTGAGAGTCGAATGGAAAACGCCACATCTTCAGACAATCAATCAGACTACAGGGACTTATTGATTGAAATCAAAAAGGAACTCAAAGAGCTACGGATGATTCTGGAAGGTTAGTGGAGCCCCTGTGCAAAGAATATTTGCAAGGGTTTCTGAATGTTTTCTGGAAGTTGAAAGTACACTACAGAGACCGACTGATTGTTAGTCATCTAATGTCTTGTTTTCCTAAACAATGTAATTTTCGGTTTAACTTTCTTGTGGATTAGGTTTAGATGCTGGATAATAAGTCTTGAGCTATGGCGAAGGCCAATTCTACCTTGGGAGGTTTCGTATGAGTACTCCAATGCATTGCCCGGGATTTGAAGCAAACAAAAGTCTGTCTTCATTCAAGTGCAAATGTCCAAATTGCGGCACAGAAACGGAAATCTTCTCGGACGAATTCGATCGACCCCGAACCTGTAAAAACTGCAAACAACCTATCGACTTTTCACAATGTAGCATTGAGGCCACTGGTGGCTCTTAGAGTTAGACTTTGTAAAATGCCCCCTAAGTTTTTGAATCTCCTGAATAATCTTTTGGCGAATGCTTAGGGGGAGTCTATTTGGAAATGATTTCCTTGACTATGGCCTTGAAGCAATCTCCCCGATGAAATTCGTTGTTAAACATCCCAAATGAAGCGCAACCAGGGGAAAGTAGAATAGTGTCTCCCGGCTCTGCTTCATCAAATACAGTTAGCACCGCTTTTCTCAAATCGTCAAAAGAACCTACTATCTTGTTGCCTGCTCCAGAGGAAAGTAGGTCCGAATAAAGTCTGGATGTTGCCGTGCCTTCCAGCAGGGCTATTTTGTGAGCCTTGAGGGAGGCCACCTGCGCGAAACTTTGAAGGTCCAGTTTTTTATCGGCTCCACCGGCGAGCAAAAAAATCCGCCGCGCCTGCACTGCCTTTAATGCCATGATTCCAGCAACAGGAGTTGTACTGGTTGAATCATTTATAAACGTTACTCCATTTTTGGCGCCCACTGTTTCAATGCGGTGCTCAACACCTTCAAAATCTTCCGCTGTTGCCCGAATGATTTCATCAGATATTCCAAGTCTGGTTGCCAGTCTCCACGCTGCAGCGACGTTTGAGAGGTTATGGTCGCCCGGAATTTTTAACGACAAGTCCGCGGGGGTGTCAAGACATGAAAACAAATCCTTACCAGCGGGCGCCTCATCAGAAAGAATTCTTGTTGCGACTTGATCCCCGTTGAACAGGCAGAAATCACTGGATTTCTGATACATATATATAGCTTTTTTGTCAGATATGTAATCATCCATGTTCGCGTATCGATTCAAATGGTCAGGATATATGTTTGTGAATAACGATGCGTGAGGAGAAATTCGGGCGTCGTGGAAGCCCTGTAGTTGCCAACTGGAGAGTTCAAGCACAACTGTATCATTTTCATTGGCGTGTTCTAGCAAAGGAAGGGTCGCCGTACCCATAATGTTACCGGCCAGGAAGACATTAGCAGCAGTGCGACTCACGATCCTGTAGATCAGTTCGGTAGTGGTAGTTTTTCCTCGTGTGCCAGTGATACCAATAACAAACCCCTTGAAATACTTGCAAAACAGGCTCTCATCCATTTCTATGGGAATCCCCTTTTTCATGGCCAGATTCAGAAATGGCGATGATTTTGGAACATCGGCGTTTCTAAGAATCATATCGGCGTCCAAAAAATCGGCTGGATCGTGTCCCCCGACTTTTATCCGGACAGGCAAATCCTCGAGTTTTTCCAGAGACGCGGCCAGTTGGTCTCTGCTTTTCAAGTCGGTTACGGTGACTTGAGCCCCACATTTCACCAGAAAGATAGTGTCGTTCAATCCTCGGCCAAGCAAACCGAGTCCCATTACGGTGATTTTCCTGCCAGAAAAGATCGATCTGAAATTTCTCATATTTTGTCTCAATAGTGACTGATTTGAAGCGAGATCCTGGAATGCTTCACACAAATACGGAAGGTCGCCTAGCAACCATCCCCAATTTTGGCATAACTCAATTGGCGTTCAGAGTTTAGACAAGATTTCGGGACCATTTTCAGTTATGGCAATTGAGTGCTCAAAGTGAGCTGACAATTTTCCATCGGCTGTAACAGCAGTCCACTCATCCGACAGCATTTTGATTCGCCACGAACCTTCATTTACCATGGGTTCAATGGCTAGGGTCATGCCAACTTGTAAACGAGGATTCCATCCAACGCCGGTGTAGTTTGGAATTTGCGGCGGTTCATGCATATTCCGCCCGACACCATGGCCGACGAAATCTCGAACTATTGAGTAACCCGAAGCCTCAACATGTTTTTGTACCGCTGCGGAAATCTGCTGCAACCTGGCGTCCGGTACGGCCTGATCTATAGCCTTGTACAAAGACTGCTCCGTAACCTCTAGAAGTCGACGGGCTCCATCGGAAATTTTCCCCACGGCATACGTTCTGGCGGCATCGCCGACGAATCCCTTATATATTACGCCTACGTCGACTCCAACAATATCGCCTTCTTTAAGGACCCTTGAGCTTGGGATTCCGTGAACGACCTGTTCATTTACTGAAGAGCAAATACAGGCTGGATAGGGCCTTTTGTTGCTCATGCGGTAACCTTTGAAAGCCGGTTTTGCTCCCGCAGCCTTAATCATTGAAGAGGCTATTTTATCTAGTTCGCCTGTAGTAATTCCGGGTTCAACCGTTTCAGCAAGTCTAGCTAGAATTGCGGCGATAATTTGGTTAGCTTCACGCAAGCAGTCGATTTCACTTGGGGTTTTTAGGATGATAGGGTTCTCTTTCAACTTGGACGCTCCTGGCAACAATCTTTTTCAATCAATGATTATTAGCAAAACCAGATCAGAATTACCAGATACTCAGTGATCTAAGGAATACGGGGAAGCCGGGCGAGGCGCTAGACTAGCGCGAATTCGAATTACCCACGATCACTCAGCAACGGGTGCTTTTCACCAGCTCTGAATGAACCTATTGTCCAAACTTATTTCCAAACTTATTTCTTGACAGCTCCATGAGCATAGGTTAAGCTAAATTAGCTAGTCATGTAATCGCCCGACGGAAGACCGTATCCTCCTCCTTTGGAGCCATACCCTTTTTTTAATATCCGTCGGGTTTCTTTTTGGCTGCCATCCTGTAATTTATGAAAATATGAGAACCCGCCAGACCTTAATTCTTATAACTTTTGTAGGTACGTTATTAGTATTTGGCAGCGACGTTTTGTCATGGTTGAGGGATGCCCACTGGGCAGTCAAAGACACCGAACCAAGTTCGAAACACGCCACGTTCTTTGGTCATTGGTTGGGAACTTCAGGTACCACGATTGATATTCGAGGAGACGGTAGAGCCGATTTTTTTGATGGCAAATCTCAACTCCGATCCGCCCACCTGAGAATAGAACCGCACCGCATTATAATTAGCTTCCCGGGATTCCAGAAAGCGCTGACGATAAACGATCCGCCCCGATTGGGGTACGATGGATTGTGGCGTATGCGATTGGATGGGGAATTATTTGTTAGGCATTCTCAAGACATAATGGTTGGAATTGAAACAAATCAGGCCTCTTGTCAAGGCCTGATCACAGATGAAAGTTTGTCAAATGTATGAGGTAGAAGCTATTTGCTCAGCAATTTCCGAAAGTGGTAACCGAAGAGAGCGCTCGAAACAGCCTCACCAAAAGATTGTCTGTGGAAAAGAAAAGCTCTGACCAGAAGTTTCCAGTAATAGATTTTTCCATTGTCCAGGATGCCGAGGTAGAGAATCGAGGAAAAGAAGGCCCTAATCTCAAGTTTGTCAATTCTTTTCGTACGGGCCGGTTTGTATTCCTTTAAAAA
>DYRE01000168.1 GCA_020718965.1 Desulfomonile tiedjei | reverse complement strand
AGCATTTGAAAAGCCAGGGCGGCAAAGGTCATGATCCCGAGTCCCCCCAGTTGATTCAAGATCACAATTATTACCTGACCCACAAAAGTGAAATCTGCCCCAGTGTCAACTACGGTGAGCCCTGTGACGCAAACTGCCGAAGTTGCAGTGAAAAGAGCGTCAACGAAACTTACTCTGCCTGGATGAGCGGCCCATGGGGTTGTGAGCAGGAAAGCGCCGATCAATATAACAAAAGCGAATCCTCCGAATAACATGGTCTCCGGAGTCCACAATTTCGAGCCCAACAGCATTAATCTTGATTTGAATCCCATCAATTGTCCTGTGAATTTTAGGCGTTCATACTGAAAATAGGTAACTCCGCAAACGTCAATCATATATAGATCAAGAAACATTCAAATGAAAATGTTATTGCAACAGGTCCTAGAACGATAATGTGGATATTAGTCTGTTGGAATCAATCATAAATTGACACCCCTGTATATTGATTCTAATCTGCCTGTAATGATTCCAAGAATGACAAGCGCACTGGGAATATTATTGATACTGGGTTTATGTTACATAATTTCCAGTAACCGCCGCTCGATATTGTGGCCTCAGGTCTTCTGGGGAATCTTTCTGCAGTTTATATTCGGAATGCTTGTGTTGAAAACATATCCGGAGAGAGTATTTGAAATAGCTCAGTATGTTTTCGAGGGATTGAACTGGTACGCATCAACCGGCGCCAGGTTCCTGTTTGGCGCCCTTGCTGGCAATGCCGATTTTACCATATTATCCATGGGGGCAGTCATAATATTTGTCAGTTCCATTATGGGGGTGCTTAATTACCTTAGAATATTGCCTGCAGCGATGTATGTTCTCGCGCGAATAATGCAAAAAACAATGCGTACATCAGGGGCAGAAACAATGGCCGCCGCAATGTTCGTCATGATGGGCGTTGAGGTTGTGACCGCCCTGAAAAATGTTTTGGGAAGACTCACAAGGTCAGAGTTATTCACGGTAATGACCTGTTTCATGTCTACGATAGCAGGATCTGTAATGGCCGTATATGTGGGAGTTTTCGGCGCCAAAGCGGGACATATCCTTGCTGCAAGTATAATGAACGCTCCCGCAGGTCTTGTCATATCCAAAATGCTCTTGCCTGAGACTTCATCTCCGGAAACTCGGGGAGTATGGAGTTGGAGAAACATCGAGCCCAAGGATCACAGTTTAGTCGAATCAGCGGCGAATGGAGCAATAGACGGCCTGAAACTCACTGGGACCATTGCAGCGGTTTTGCTGGCGTTTGTCTCAAGCATCAACATGATCAATGGAGGCCTGGGGTATCTAGGGACCTCTTTCGAGAATCTGGGAGCCTACCTTTTCGCTCCTGTAGCCTTTCTAATCGGAACCCCATGGGCGGATTGCGCCAAGGCCGGCGAACTTCTGGCTCTGAAAACTTTTTTTAATGAATGGATAGCTTACAGCCGTCTCAAGATATTGGTATCCGAAGGCGCTATCTCACCTCGAGGGACAATGATACTCACCTACGCTCTGTGTTCCTTTGCGAACTTTGGTAGCGTCGCTATCTTGATCGGAGGATTGAGCGCTCTGGCCCCAGAAAGAAGAGCCGAAATAGCGGGCTTGGGCCTAAAATCTCTTCTTGCGGGATTGCTTGCCGGATTCATGACGGCCGCTATGGCCGGAATTCTACTCCAATCCTAGTGCCATATCTTGGTAAACGTATGTCGCCAAAACAGTTTTGCTCGAATCCATGAAAATTTCCTGAATTCACGGCGCTTGGGATTTTCCCGAGAGGGGAACAAATATAACTGGAACATGTCATAATCACTAATAAAAATGGCTGTCCCGAAATAGCTGTAGTTCGAAGATCATGATGTTGAAAAAAAGGATGGCAAATAAAGCCATAAACACCTTTAACATAGACAAATATCTATTTAGTATGATAGAATTAATAATATGAAGTTATAGTCTGATTGTAAAAAGAAATGAGAGTTTTTACGAAATCTACGCTTCTAGCCTGCTTGTTACTTGTGTTCCTAATCTTTCCTGGTGAGATACGACCACAATACGCTGAGGATTTTTACGAAAACGCCAAGCTGGCTTATAGAGCAGGGGAGTATTCAAAGTCACTGGATTATTTCACAAAAGCCATGAAGGCTGGGATATCCACAGCAGAGGTTTATTTCAGAAGGGGTTTGACGCTCGAAAAACTGGGAGATACGACACGCGCTATAGAGGACTATAACAAAGCCATTCAACTCGATCCACAAATGGAGACAGCTTACAACAACAGAGGCAGCGCCTATTACAGGCAGGGTTCGTTTGATCAGGCTATCAAGGATTATTCGAAAGCGATCCAACTCAATCCATCATACTCTCTGGCCTACTACAATCGTGGCAACGCATATTATGGAAAAGGAGATCTGGATCAGTCTATAGGTGATTTCACCAAGTCATTGGAACTTGATCCTACAGATCCCGACTCGTTCAACAACAGAGGATGGGCTCTTGTTCAGAAAGGTGAGATTTCAAGGGCCATACCCGATTTTAATCGTTCCATAGAATTGAATCCTGATTCTTCGCTTGCCTATTATAACAGGGGAGCGGCCCTGTTAAAGCTCGGTGACAAGAATGGCGCAATATCAGACCTGACTAGAGCCATAGAACTCAACCCAAAATACGAATTGGCCTTTTTCCAAAGGGGGAACGCCCATTTCAGGAACAACGATCTGGAACAGGCCTTGAACGACTATAATCAGGCGGCGAATCTGAATCCAAATCATCCGGACGTGTACAATAACCGGGGGTGGCTATATTTTTCAAAGGGTAATGTGGCTCAAGGAATAAGGGATGCATCAAAGGCAATATCTTTGAATCCCGATCTAGCTCGGGCCTACACTAACAGAGGTTGGATGTTCAGGTCTTCCGGAGATTGTGTCAAGGCAATTGGCGATTTCTCGAAAGCTCTGGAGCTTGAAGGTCCGTCAGCCACGGTTCTTACATACCGAGGACGATGCTACCTGGAAACTGGAGACAAAAAAAAGGCTGAGTTGGATTTTCAGGAAGCTTACAATTTAGATCCAAACAATCCTGAAATTGTTGTCGTACTAGCAGAGACAAACCAGGAATTGGGCAACTATGATTTAGCGATCAATTATCTGGAAAAGTTAGTTTCGATAAAACCGGATGACCCTTTGGCCTATAGGAATCTGGGTGTGGTCCTGGCTAAGCGGGGAAAATTTGTCGATGCGAGGCGAGCTTTATCCAAGAGCATAGAACTGGACCCAAAGAATAGCGATTCATATTTTAATCGCGGAATTGTTTATGAATTCTTAGGAGACATGTCCAGAGCTTCGGCGGATTTTGCCAAGGCCAGGAAATTAGCCTCGGCAAAGAATAGCGTGTCGTAACTTGCCCATGACAACACCGCCACATTTGGACACATCAGAGGGACCAAAGTACAAATCATTGAAAGTCAGTGAATTGTTGAAAAAATTGCTGCATCCAGGATTATCATTGAATTTCTTTTTAGTAATTTTTGTTTTTATCTTTGGGGCATCCGCCTACCTCTGTGGCGCCGCTACTCAGGACGATAAGTCCATTTTTACACAGGGTTTAGACGCGCAGTGGAAAAGAAACGTCGATGAAGCAATAAGGCTGTACGGTATTTATCTGGAACGGGCGCCAAAGGACGCTCAAGCTTTCTTTTACCGGGGGGTAGCGTATAGATCAAAGGGAGTTGAGGACAAGGCGCTGGCGGATTTTGTCAAAGCAATAGAACTCAACCCTGATCTGGTTGAACCCCTTTATGGCCGAGGGCTTATTTACTTAAATCGAAAGAGTTATGACAAAGCGCTTGAAGATCTGAATCAGGTAGAGAAAAAATCTCCTGGTTATCCCGGCTTGATTCGCGCCAAAGGCGAGGCCGAACTGCACCTTGGACAACCTGAAGCCGCAATTAGAGATCTTACAGAAGCTCTTAAAAATAACGAAGACGGAGAAACGTACTTTTTAAGAGCAATCGCATATCTCAAAGCAGGCATGAAAGAGAAAGCAGAACCTGATTTGCAGAGGAGCTTGCAATTTAATACTCAGAACGCTCCAGCCTGGCTCAATCTGGGGAACCTCGCCCTGGAATCTTCAAAACCTGAAAAAGCGATCGAATATTACGACCATGTGCTTGAACTGGACTCTGGGAATGTAACCGCCCTGAAAAACAGGGGTTATTCAAGGTTTCTGTTGGGGGACTGGCAAAACGCATTGAAGGATCTGGATCCAGCCATCAAGTCAGACCCTGGAGATGTAAAGTCTCTGAACACACGGGCCGAGGTCAATCTAAAGCTGGGGAGAAAAGAAGCGGCCTTAACCGATTACAACTCATTGATCAAAATTAGGACCACAGACCCCAAATTATTTTACAATAGAGCGATTCTTTTCTCTGAGCTGGGCAAAAATGATGAAGCCCTTAAAGATTTTTCAAAATCAATCGAAATAAACCCCAAGGATATGGATTCGCTTGTCGCAAGGGCAAAAATATACATGGCTAAGGGTGAGTATAAGAAGTCCATCGATGATTTGACCGTGGCATTGCAGGTGAAACCGGACGAAGTTGACCTGGTCAAGAGCAGGGCTGACGCATTCCGGAAGCTTAATAAACACGCCGAAGCCGCCAGGGATTACGCTCATGCCATAAACCTGAATCCATCAGCAGCCAACGCAGTTGATCTGTATTATAATTTGGGTGAATCTCTATTACTTACCAAGGAATTTGACTATGCGATAAAGGCCTTTACCAAGACGATACAGCTTGATCCTAAAAGGGGCCTGGCATTTGCCAACAGGGGTGTCGCTTTCAAGGAGAGGGGCGACTTGAGGGCGGCGGCCACTGATTTTAGAACCTCGCTAAGTCTTCTGGAAAAAAAGACAAGTAAAGACCATGTGTCCAGGTTGCTAAACGAGGCGGAGAATGAGCTGAAATCCTTAGCCCCGAAAAGTCTGACTGATCAGGTCCTGGAAATATTCCCGCAGGCCCAATCGTCCAAGAGATGGCCAGGGAATTTGTGGTAACAAGAATTTAAGCTTGTTACGTCCAAAGGCCGGACACTGAGAGAAGTGTTTGCTTAACGCATGGAGAAGACGCCTAGCCAGCCCTAAGCACTTTAAATAAAAAGTAATTCGTAGTCTCGTCAGCGCGATATATTTACATGGAGGAATTCCTTCACCTCTGTGTGTTCATCTCAAAATTATTTCACGAG
>DYRE01000167.1 GCA_020718965.1 Desulfomonile tiedjei | reverse complement strand
AGATGTGACCTCCATTGATCGGAGAGTCTCAGGATTGCGGTACCCGTTATTGGTTAAGCATCCCAATTCCTATGCCAGCGTTGGCCTGTTGAAAGAATCAAAAGTCGATAATATAGACCAGTTGAGAGTTCAAGTAGAGCGGATGGTCAACCGATTCGGTGGTGCATTGGTTGAAGAATTTATTGAGGGTAGGGAATTCTCTGTATTGATACTTGAAAACGCGGATGACCCATCCAATCCCATAGCTTTTGGTCCGGTTGAATTCCGGTTTCCGGCAGGCGAAACATTCAAGCATGAAAACATGAAATGGGTCACATATAACGAGATGAAATGCATCCCTGTCGATCAACCAGACCTTGTTACACGATTGCAGGACATGTCAAAGAAAATGTTCCTCGGACTGAACGGATCGGGATACGGCCGTTGTGATATTCGAATGAGCGAAGACGGAGAACTGTTCATGCTTGAGATTAACCCCAACGCCGGGATGTTCTACGCACCGGACGATCCGGGCACGGCCGATTTCATCTTGAAATACGATCCTCGGGGGCACAAATTCTTTGTCGAAAATCTATTCCGGGCAGCGATTGCCCGCCACACACGGAATCAAACCAAATGGGCGGTCCGGTTTGACTTACGCGAAGGGTTTGGGACTTATGCCATAAAGCCTGTGGCTGCCGGGGAAACCATCATCTCATTTGAAGGCCATCCTCAAACATTGGTCACCAAAGGCTTTGTTAGAAAAAACTGGTCTCAGGAAGATCAAGAATTGTTCTTCCGCCATGCATATCCGCTGACCGATGAAATCTATGTCATGTGGGAGAAGGATAGTTCTCATTGGAAACCCTTAAATCATGCATGCGATCCCAATGCCTGGTTTGAGGGACTTAATGTGGTCGCAAGGCGCGATATTCTGCCAGGTGAACAGATTACCCTGGACTATGCCATGTTGTATGGTGAAGATATGCCATTATTCGAGTGCCACTGTGATTCCCCCACCTGCAGGGGAATCATTCGAGGCTCTGATTACCTCGAACCATTTGTGAAGCGATATGGTGAACACCTCTCCCCATTTGTAATGGAAAAACGCGAGAGGGTCGCCTACTAACTGCCAGACCAATAAATTCTTCCATCAAGTACAATTAAGCCGAAAGACCTTCGGCTTTTTTAATTCCACCCGGAAGGGATTCTTAACCATGACTGAGACCAAAGAAAAAACGCCGTTCAGCCAATATGCCAGGCAGACTTACACCGATGCCGGCAAAGCACTAATGCTTCAGGATGACATGTACATACCTTACCTTGAAAAGGAACATCCATTCAGGTTTGGCTGTGGTACTTTGGCGCTGATGTTATTACCGGCTGCAATCGCATTAGGTGTAGGCGTTTTAATGAATTTAGCGACCCTTCCACGCGCCGACATGCTGCAGGAGCAATTTCATTCTTTGCTAACTCAATCAGCGTTGTATCAATCTCTTGCTGGGCAGTATTCAACGGCTGTGGTTCTATTCGAGTTGCTTTATTCAATTTCCTGGTTGGTGATTCGGTTAACCGGGATCTATCCGTACCCGGCAAGCATTCTCCTGACCCCTATATCATTTATCACAGGTGTTTTGTTTACCTGGTGGTTATATACAGTCCTACTGCAAATGGTCGCTGGTTGGCTGGGCGGAAAGATAAAAAAAGGGGCATTATACGCTCCAATGGTTTTTGCATTTGCTCCGCAGTTAATAAACTCCCTTGGTTTTATTCCCGGTGTCACCATTCCAATTTCCTTATTGTCCGCGTGGACGCTGGCGATCAGCTTTCAAATCGTTCGTGCGACTTTTGGATTTTCCTGGGGTAGAGCAGTGATGGCCATCGTATTGACTCTTGTGATGAATGTGGTGCTACTCGCTTTGTCTGTCATTTTTGGGGTAGTTATAGGCGTTGCCGTAGCCGGTGCGATGGGCTAAGGAGGATCTCATGAC
The DNA here is from genome assembly GCA_020718965.1 of Desulfomonile tiedjei. Lineage (GTDB taxonomy): Bacteria > Desulfobacterota > Desulfomonilia > Desulfomonilales > Desulfomonilaceae > CAJBEZ01. Next base: position 3,288 of record DYRE01000167.1, on the reverse strand, counting down.
ACAATTCTTCTCTGATTTCTGGAATATCCTCAAACTGGACGGAAAAGTACTTAAAAAGATTGGAGACGACCAGACGGGCTTATGGACATCTTTACGCCTTTTCCTTGTAATTTCCCTTTTGATTACATTTGGCGGATTAGTAACATCCCTCTCCTCCGAGCCGCAAGGAATAGGAACAGGTATCGATTCGCTCGAAGTCCGAGTAAACCAGCTTTTAGCGCGACGTCTTCCTCCTTCATTGGAAAATTATGTGACGAATTTATCGTATAAATTGCAGTCCATATCCAATGCAATGGAACAATATAGCCCGCCATTGGGCAGGGAAGCGAGTTACACTCTTCGTGTAATCGGAAAATGGCTTTCTGCTCCACTGACGCTATTGGGAGGGTGGATGGCTGCCGCTTTGGCGGTATTCCTTGTAGCCAAGGTTCTAAGAGGTCAAGGGGAATTACGAAACCACGTTAATGTCTTCCTGCTCGGGTTTACGCCCCAAATCCTCCTGGTTGTAACCAGCTTTGCGTTTCTACATTCCATACTGGGATGGATTGGTAGTTTTCTCGCTTTTGTTGTGATCCTTTGGAGCCTGGCCGTCTTAATCGCAGGCATGCGGCATGTGCATCAAATCACTGTTGGAAGGAGTATAGCTGTTTTGGTGGTTGCCTTTCTTGTTTTTGCATTTCTCCTACCCGCAATTTCGATATTATTAACTTCAGTGGTTATATTGATTGTTTTTTAGCGCAACTAAAATAAGAAGACCTTCTTGATTAATCAAAAAGGTCTTCTTTTTATTATATTTGGGTGGATGATTACATTTCAGAAGTTTTGTTCCTCAATTGAAAAAGGATTGCCTTCCGGATCTCTTGCGTCGCACACAGATATTCCAGGAGCGGGGGATCGAATCTCGCTGGCAGAGACTCCAGCTTCGAGCAGTTGGAATCTGGCTGACTTGATATCCTGTACGCGGAAGACAATTTTCGGGGAGTCGGGGCCGATGTCTCCTTTTCCGCCGGAGTGAAGGGCAAGCAGGCAGTTCCCGCTCTCAAAGGTGACCCAATTCTCATCAGTGTGATTATTTGTCGTTGGATTGGACAAAGGGATATCGAGAACATCGTGGTAAAAATGAACCATTTTATTCATGTCTTTGACATAAAGAATGACTTCAATTAAACCGTACGTTTTCATTGACGTTTCTCTTCCCTTTTAAGCCGGCGCAATATATACGAGAATTCCGATGAAATGGGATAAAGCGCCGAGGATGACAAATATGTGCCAAACTTCATGGAATCCGAATTTTCCCGGAAAGAAATTGAAAGTTTTGGTGGCATAGATTATTGCGCCAAGGGTAAATGTGATACCTCCAACAAGCAGCCAAGCAATGGCGCCTGCGGGGAGTGTCGCAAGTAGTTCCTTCCCGCCCAGAATGGCCAGCCATCCCATGGCGATATAAACACCGGTGTAAAGCCAGCGCGGGGCGTCCATCCATAATAGTTTTATGGCCACTCCAATCAGCGCCAAACTCCAAATTAAAATCAACATTCCCCATTGCCAGAATCCTGTGAACAGGTTGAAACAGAAGGGTGTATATGTCCCGGCAATCAGAATGTAAATGGCAGAGTGGTCCAGCTTTCTGAGATTGTTCAAGATGGACGGTCTGGCTCTTACCATGTGATAAATTGCACTGGCTGCAAACAAGAGAATCAGGCTGATTCCATAGACCGTTAGAGAAATAGTCTTGCCAATATTTCCCCAACCGATCACCAGCAGGATAATCAGCCCGATGCCAGCCGCTATTGCAGCGCCCAGATGAGTTAATCCATTGACGGGTTCGCGCAGTTTTCTTAACAAGGTTTACTCCTGTACCGATAAAAAATTGAGTTGAGTCAACGCGAGGTGATTATATTCCAAAATGAGCTGGGATTTTTACTTTATAAATTTTTCGCTGGCGGCATCCAGGGATTTAACTTGATCTTCTGTTAAGCGCCAACCAAGAGAGCCTGAATTCATTTCCGCCTGCCTTGCGTTTTTGGCTCCGGGAATTGGCATCGTTCCTTTGCACATCAACCAATTGAGGGCGATTTGAGCCTGGGTTTTACCTCCAAGATCCTGCCCGATTTCAGTCATCAGTTTGAGAAGCGGTTGGACTTCCCTCAGGATGCTGGAATATTGCCTTCCTCGAACTCCAGGGGGAGGGTTCTCTGAAGAATATTTTCCGGTAAGGATTCCCTTCGCAAGAGGAGAATACGAAATGATTCGAATACCCAGTTCATTAGCCCGCTGCAGGACACCATTCTTTTCGATTCTTCTATCTAGTAAACTGTATTCCACCTGGTTGGATGCCAATGGGATATCATATTTCGCAAGGACGGTATAGGCCCTCTGCATCTGGTTCTTGTTGTAATTGGAAACTCCCACCGTCCGGGTTAATCCTTTTTGCTTAGCTTCGGCCAGAGCCTCGACCCAGTGTTCGACAGGAAATGGTGGAAAAGGCCAATGAATTTGATATAAATCGACCAAAGGGAGTCCGAGGCGATCCAGGCTGTGTTTAAGTGCATTGACCAGGCTGGATTTTCTCATCCTCCATGGGAAAGGCATGAATTTGGTGGCAACCATCACTGGAACTTTGGTTGTTTTTAGGAATTCGCCGATTAGAGATTCGGACCGTCCCTGGCCATAAACTTCAGCTGTGTCCAGAAAAATTATCCCTGCCTCGATCGAGGTATCGAAGGCTTGCTTTATGTCTTCATCGGTATGAGTCTTGCCATAACTCCAGAAGACTCGATCGCCCCACGCCCAAGCCCCGAGTCCAAATTCAATTTCATGCAGGAATTTCGTTTCTTCTGAGATAGCCATTACAATCCTTTGCCAACCTAATTATTAAGCAGGGTTCATTGTATCATTAGGATGCAATTCTTCAGAATTGCACCTGCTAACACAAGTGAAATGTCCAAGGAAGGCATTGAAAATACTTCGCGTAACCTAAGGGTGGAAAAGTTGATTTCGCTAAATTATCAGGTAAAATCATGCTGTTTAATTGCTAAGTGGAACTGAGCGACCGACAGCCATCCTATCCACAGATGGCTGGCGCTCCCTGAGTTCCAAAAGGAGACCTATGGAACTCGATTCTGAAAGCGCGAGTGTTGTTCCTGCCGTTGAGCAGGTATATTTATCTCCGCAGGAATTAGCAAAACGAATAAATTATAAGTACCCAAATTTGCGTCTTCTCACGCGTGCATTAACCCACCGGTCCTACGTTAATGAACACCCTGAAGGGCCTGAGGACAATGAGCG
>DYRE01000569.1 GCA_020718965.1 Desulfomonile tiedjei | reverse complement strand
CTATCATACCGCCAGTTATGGATTCGGCCAAAGCGAGAGTCATATTTCTTTCGACCAGCAGATCCAGCGTAACCTGTTCTATTCCCTTTCCATGGACAGAGATTATGTTCTCCCCTATTCTGTCCACGATGATTTGCAACTTTTTGGAAAGGGTTTCGTCCACCGACTCGGCGCAATTTCCAGCGGCATCCAGTCTGAGTCTTATAATCGGAAATCTGGGAAGAAAAGCCAAATGAAAACCAGGCTCATCAATCGCCACATCCTGCAATAACTCACCCAGCCTCGATTCGGACAGGCCATAGACTATAATGGTCCGGGAAGCAAATATTTTTGTTGGTTTACCAAATCTTGTGAATACCCTCGGTATCCCCTGTTCCCTTAACATCCGTATCAACTCCCTTGGAACACCGGGGAAAAACAATGCAATTGCTCCATTCCTATCAATCATAAAACCCGGGGCTGTGCCATAATCGTTGGGAATAGGTTCAGCCCCATCTGGAAACAGAGCCTGCTTTTTGTTACTCTCCGACATTGGGCGGCCCCATTGGGCAAAGCGAGCCCTAATTCTCTCAAGTTGGGCTTCATCCAGTTTGAGCCCCACGCCGAGCAACCTCGCTGCGGCTTCGGAAGTCTTATCATCCTCTGTCGGCCCGAGACCACCTGAAACAACTACAATCCTGGCCCTTTTCATCGCGTGGTCGATTTCTTCCACCATCAGGGGGATGTCATCCCCAACGGATGACATGCCTGTAACTGAAATACCGACGGACCTGAGTTCCCGGGAGATGTTCTCACGGTTCGTATCGGTAATAACGCCATTTATGATTTCATTGCCAATTGTCAGTATCCACGAGTTCAATGTTGTATCCATGTCACACCAAAATGATTATGATTACACTCTCACCAAAAGACCTGGATTGAAGACAACGCTAATGCGCTTCGTCCCAGTTTTTACCTACAGATATATCTACAACAAGCGGAACTGAGAGTTTGAACGCATTTTCCATTTCAAACTTTAGGGTCTCAGTTGCAGTTTCGATTTCTTGACATTCAGCCTCTACCACCAGTTCATCGTGGACCTGAAGTATTAATTTGGCACGAAGTTTTTCCCTTGATAGGCGGTTGCGCACATTTAGCATTGCCAATTTCATCA
>DYRE01000166.1 GCA_020718965.1 Desulfomonile tiedjei | reverse complement strand
TTTTTCTTGCGATCTTTCTGCATACGTTGGCAATTTCCCTTTCGAGGTTTCTTAATCCGGCTTCTCTGGTGTACAGGTTTATTATATTCAGGATCGACTCGTCGGTGATGTCAAAATTAGATGTCTTGATCCCATTTTCCTTGATCTGCCTTGGGATAAGATACTGTCTGGCTATTTTGAGTTTTTCCTCATCAATGTATCCAGCGAGCTCAATTATTTCCATCCTGTCTTTGAGAGCCGGGATTATTGGATCAGCTACGTTGGCTGTGGCAATGAACATGACCTTGGAAAGGTCAAACGGAACATTCAGGTAATGATCACTGAATGCGTGATTCTGTTCCGGATCCAGAACTTCCAGCAACGCTGCGGAAGGATCACCTCGGAAGTCCGCGCCGACTTTGTCTATTTCATCGAGCATGAAGACAGGATTGTTGGAACCGGCGGTCTTCAATCCCTGTATGATTCGGCCTGGCAGGGCGCCAATGTATGTACGCCTGTGGCCCCTAATCTCAGCTTCATCTCTAAGGCCTCCCAACGATATTCGTGTGAATTTTCTTCCAAGCGCACGGGCTATGGATTTTCCAAGAGAAGTTTTCCCAACGCCTGGAGGTCCTACGAAACAGAGAATCGGACCTTTCATCTGCTTGTTCAATTTGCGGACGCCAAGATACTCCAGAATCCTGTCTTTGATTTTTTCCAGATCATAATGGTCCTCATCAAGAATCTGTTTTGCCCTTTTAATGTCAAGTTTGTCTCGTGTGGCCTTGGACCAGGGGAGTTCTACCATCCAATCCAGATAAGTTCTGATAATTGAAGCCTCAGCCGCGTCCGGGTGCATCTGACCCAAACGGCTAAGCTGCTTTTCGGCCTCTTTCTGGACATCAGCGGGGATTTTAGCCTTAACTATTTTTGACCTGAATTCTTCGATTTCCTTGGTTTTTTCATCTATTTCACCCAATTCACTTTGAATCGCCTTAAGTTGCTCTCGAAGGAAATACTCCCTGTGAGTCTTTCCCATTTCTTCTTTAGCCTGTGTCTGTATCTTCGCCTGCATTGCAGACAGTTCCAGCTCCTTTGATAAAAGTTCGTTGACTTTCTTCAAACGGGGGACAGGCTCTATAATTTCAAGAATCTGTTGGGACTCTTCCACCCGGAGTTTCAAATTTGAGGCTACAAGGTCCGCCAGTCTACCGGGTTCTTCTATGGAATCCAGAATTGCTACCGCGTCGGGAGACACTATGCCTCTAAGTTGTAGAATCTTTTCAGAATTTTCCTTTACCGTCCGCATCAGGGCCTCAATTTCCATGGTAACGGAGTCTACGGGTGGTTCCTGTATTTTCTCGATCTGAACCATGAAATAGTTTGCCGATGAAAGGTAGGATACGATTCGTCCCTTAGCCACACCCTGGACTAATATCTTGATTCTACCATCGGGCAATTTTAGCATTTTGACGACCATTGCGACAGTGCCGAGAGAAAAGATATCCGACGGATTAGGATCTTCATCTGACGATAACTTCTGTGTAGCTAAAAAAATAAGTCTATTTCCTGCAACTGCCTGTTCCACGGCTCGAATCGACTTTTCTCTCCCAACCATGAGGGGCAAAATCATGTAAGAATAAATGACCACATCCCGTACAGGAAGTAGTGGCATGATGTCAGGAATATCATCAAAATTTATTGGTTGAGCTTTATTTTGAGCATCATCTTCAAAATCTTCTGGTTTTTCGATATCGTCTGCCATTGTTTTAATCCTTTTAACAACGAAAACAGGGTTATCGTCGCTTCTGTAATCCAAAATCTTTGTTCAATTTGTGTCTTAATGGTTTTTTGTTGTGCAAAAAACCACTTACTATAGTTATAGTTACCAGTGGCCTCTGTCAAGCGTGAACCTGACAAACTTGAATAATTGACTCTTGGGAAACGGGAAAATCTCTACGCAGAAGTCAGGATACGCCATTTCGATGTGGCGTATCCCTGAGTAAACGACAAATGAGCGGAAAAATTGGCTAGTAGTCTAATATGATCAAAACTGGTCTAGGTCAGATCCAGCATAATCCCAAGCGGAACCACGAAGTGGTTTTGCAAGGGCAGGGGTTGGACCGCTTCCAACTTTGAAAATTTCTTGAATGCCCTCTCCCGAGGCAATTCCAGTTTTCGGATCCACACGCCTGAATTCGACATTCGAAGGTGGAGGAAATTCCTTCACAGGTACGTTTTTCAAGGCCTGTTTCATAAAATATCCCCATATTGGCGCTGCGGCTTTGCCGCCGGTTTCCCCTTCGCCAATGGTCACCTCGTCATCAAATCCGACCCAAACGCCACAAGTGTAATCGGGGCTAAAGCCTACGAACCATGCGTCTATATTCTCGTTGGTAGTACCTGTTTTACCGGCTATGTCTAGCCTACCGACTATTTTCTTTAGATTTGTCGCAGTACCTTCCTGGACAACGCCTTGCATCAATGAGGTCATGATGTACGCGGTCGATGGATCTATTCTCCGTTGAGCCTGACCTGAAATTCTTTCAGGCCGGTCTGTTTCAATTGATACCCTCTGAACGGGGATTTCATTTTCCTTTATGGGGTCATTAAGAAATACTGACGGTAAGTTCTCTTCCAGAACTTTACCGTAACGGTTAAGGATCTTTTTCACATAAATATTTGGCGCAAGATAACCCCTATTCGCAAATACCGAATAAGCCAGCAACTGTTCTTCTAGGGATACGCCGGTTGATCCAAGAGCCATTGTAAGATTTTCTGTGGGGGTAGAAGTGTATCCAAGTTTTCTGGCGTAATTCTTCGTGTAGTCTATCCCGACTTGCTGTAGGATTTTTATTGTAGGGATATTTCTGGACTTCACGAGACAATCCCTGAATGTGACGGGACCTGCAAAACCGCCTCTATAATTTTTGGGCCGCCACACTTCCCCTGTACCGGGAACAGTTAGAGCAAGCGGGGAATCGATTATGACGTCAGAAGCTGTAAACCCCTTGTCTAAGGCCGCGGCATAGATTACGGGCTTGAATGACGAACCGGCCTGCCGCCTGGATTGAATAGCCCTGTTATATTTTGATTCAGAATAGCTGTACCCTCCCAGGAGAACTCTAACGAATCCCGAGCGGTTTTCCCGAAACATCATGGCGGATTGGACCATAGGTTCCTGTTCAGGTTCGAGAAGGAAATAGGGGGACATGTCCTCAGAATATTCCTTGTAATTATTCAAATCAGGATCGGTCCGGCCAAACTTCTTCAGGTAAAGCTCACGGCGTTTTGGATTTGGATCCACGATTCTGACTTGAATAAGATCTCCAACCTGAAAAGGAAGATCCCCCGGGGCAAAACTCCTCGTCCTAAGCTCCGTTCTGATGAAAGGCTGGCGAACCCACCATTTTGGATCCGGGTCAACTTTGATCTGCCCCAAATATTCTTTTTTGACACCATTTTTTTCGTAAGTCCCGAGTCGTACATAGACATTTTCATGGTCCAAATGGGTGATCACACCTTCTGTGATTTCACCATATTTCAGAGGAACGTCCATGTTTCTGGATTTTTCCTCAAGGAACTCCAAAACACCTTTTACGTTGAGCGTTTTTATCGGGCCACGGAATCCCTGTCTCTTGTCTAACTCCCTCAAACCTCTGTCCATGGATTCTCGAGCCATTCGGGTCAGATTGAGATCTACGGTGGTATGAATCTGTAGACCTTCTTTGTACAGAGCGTCAGAACCGTATTTTCGTTCCACATATCTTCGAACGTGTTCTACAAAATCAGCCGCAATCCGAGCGTTAGGGTTGCCGCCCTGATGTATTTCAGGCTCTTCCTGGTTTGCTCGTTCATATTGCTCTTCATTAATTGAACCGTCTTCGAGCATACGCTTGAGAACGTAAGACCTTCTTTCCAGAGCTTTTTTAAGGTTTCGTTTCGGCGAGTGCGTAGTAGGGGCTTTTGCAAGGCCTGCGAGCAAAGCGCATTCTGCGATCGTCAAGTCTTTCGCATGTTTGTCAAAATAGATTTGGGCCGCCGCTTCAACCCCATAAGCTGAACTTCCAAGATAGATCTGGTTTAAATACAGATAGAGAATCTGCTCTTTTGAAAGAGATTGCTCTATTCTTGTGGATAGAATTGCCTCTTTGATTTTTCTTGTGAACTTTCTTTCAGGAGTCAGCAGAAAGGTCTTGGCTACCTGTTGGGTTATGGTGCTAGCGCCCTCTTTCAGAGAGCCGGACAAAAGGTTTTTCTTTATCGCTCGAAGTATGGCTTCCTTGTCAACCCCGGAATGTCTCCAGAAATTCTTGTCTTCCGCCGCGACAAAAGCGTCTTGAAGTTCTTTGGGAATTTGCTCCATAGGAACCAGAAACCTTTTTTGGTAAGCAAATTCGCCTATCAACTCTCCTTGGTCCGCATACACAGCGCTTACTACCGGTGGTTCGTATTTACGAAGCTTTTCGACATTTGGAACATTTTGGGTAAAATATATGTAGCCTTGAGCCGCCACCCCGGCCATGCCAGACATCAATCCGATGAGGATTAACATACCAAAACGGGCCAACCCCCCCAGCAAGGACCACCTTTTTTTATCTTTCTTGTAAGGTCTAAGCACGTCCTGAAAAGGATCCGACGGCAAAGAATTGTGTCCCGATTCACTCAAGCTAGATCCTCCTCATGAGATTTCTTAAACGCGTGGTGCGCCAACCATAAGGTCCGTAAGGCTATATATGTAAATGTAGAGTTGATTTCAACATAATTTGTTCCAAGGCCAATGCTGAGACCTCAAATAAATAAAAAATGGTGCTCGGTTTAGTGAAAGTTATGGTTTAAAAAACTGAATATTCATGAGCTAAGTTCATGGCTATATTATTTATATACTATTCACTATATGGTCCTTCTGAACTTCCGGCGGGCAGTCAAAATAATCCTGCAAAGCCGAAGTATTTTTTTGAAAGTTGTTTGAATAAAGAAGTCTTGACAATAATCTTCAAAATCGATTTCTTAGCGACAATTATGTCACAATCTGATCTATAAATTGTTTCAAGTTTGGGAAAAGAAACCAACCCGAAATGTCTTTCATTCTTCATGAGCCTTTTTGTGAATATGGTCTTAGTATCGGGAGAAACAAAATTCCTGTTATTGAGTCCCAGTTCTGGACGCCAAAACAACGGCAGGCTTCATCAATTCATGAAATATCCTATAGGGCATGTTTTAAACCTCAACTGCCATCATTTTTTATCCGGCTTCTGACTGATACCACTGTGCAGTCTAACAAGGAATTCTCAGATAGGGGAAATTCGTTAGAGAC
>DYRE01000165.1 GCA_020718965.1 Desulfomonile tiedjei | reverse complement strand
GAACTCCAGTTCACTGAAACGTCTTCTCAAACTTAAGTGGGTCTTACGGCTGATCCCTTTTAATCCTCTCATGCCAGTTACTAAATGTTTCATGCCCCTAGGTAGGATTGTCCCAAAATTTCTGTCCGTTTTCTTTTGTCTGGAAAACATTGATCCGCGCGTGGCCAGAAAAATTGTGGCCCTGGGCGTTGAGTTTCTATCATCAAGCGTGCTATGGCTTGATATGGCAAGGTTCTTGGAAGAAGGGAAATTTGGAGACCGATCAGGGAAGCCTTATTTAGAAGGAAATCAGAATCTAGATACTCCTCTGTTAGTGATAAGCGGATCGAAAGACAACATGGCTCCTGCACCCTCGGTAACAACCGTGTGTGAGAGTGGCAAAAATTTCCGGGTCACAGAGTCCCTGACAGTCGGGAGGAAAAACGGTTGTTTGGAGGACTATGGACACCTCGATCTATTGATAGGGAAGCGAGCGGAAAAAGAAGTATTTCCAGCTATTCACAATTGGCTCTGCAGATGGGACCAAGCAGAGACAGGCAATTTTACTAAAAAGTGACGTAATTCTGTTCTATTAGCTTTTTGGCTTGACTTAGCAGCCTAAATGTCTATATCTATGTAGTTTGTACTTAATTGTAAATCTCTCTGGTATGATGCGAAGATGAAAATTCAGATTGACGACATTCCTCCAGAAGGACTCGAATTTAATTTCGACGGGTCAGTGAATCTTATGGGAAACTCCCTGGAGTCGATTAAACTACCACCTGACATGGATGTTAATCCTAACGGCCTGGGGCAAATCAGAATCGACCAGAATCATGGAGAGATCGTTATTGCAGGCAATTTGGAGATTTCGGCCAGAATGCAATGTTCCAGGTGTCTTGTTAAATTTTATTCCTTGATCCCTGTAACCATTGACATAAAAGTCAAGCAGGGCGCTAGTGTAGAAAAACATTATGAACAAGAATTAGATATCAAAGAAGATGAGATCCTGATTCTCGAAAAGGAGATTGACCTGAGCGAGATTATTGCCCAGGAACTTTCTCTAAGCATCCCCATGAAACCATTATGCAAAGATGATTGCCCCGGGTTGTGCCCAGAGTGCGGATCGATCATTGGAACAGAAGGCTGTTCGTGCTCTCATGGATCCAGTTCGGATCCTCGATGGGAAAAGCTCGCAGCGCTGAAATCTAGATTTAATAATTGATTTAAGAAGGATGAAAAATGCCAGTTCCAAAGAAAAGGGTTTCCAGAACAAGACGCGATAAGAGGCGCACACATCATTCACTGACGCCGGTCAATCTCTCAAAGTGCCCGGAATGCTCTCAGCCTGTAGCCCCTCACAGAGTGTGTCCGAGTTGTGGTTATTACAAGAACCGGATCGTTCTGACTGTAGAATAGCAGGTCATAACAATTCGAAATGGTGATCAAGTCAGTATCCTCATCTCGACCCGGGATAGCTCTCATGTTCCCTGGACAAGGGGCCCAATTTCCTGGGATGGCCTCGGACATAGTTTCTCAGGATGACGAATCCTATCGGATTCTTGAGTCAGCCGATCGGATTCTGGGATATCCTCTCAGTGAGATCATGCAAGGAAAACGCGGAGATGAGCTGAATCATACTGTCTTCACGCAACCGGCTATCTTTGTTCATTCGATGCTGGTATGGCGTCTTTTGGAGAGAAAATTTAAACTTGGGGCAATGGTCGCGGCAGGCCATTCCCTAGGAGAGTACAGCGCATTGTGCGCATCAGGAGCCTTGGACTTTGCCGATGCTCTAAGGATCGTAAAAGCCAGAGCTGAAGGCATGCATGGCGCTCAACCGCTTGGTTCGTGTGGAATGGCCGCAGTCATTGGTATTCCGGTTGAGAGAGTCCGTGAAATTGTGTCGTCCGCCAGAGAGGGATCCATCCTGGATCTGGCCAACCTCAACTCACCCGATCAAAGCGTCATCTCTGGCAAAATAGAACCCCTTGAAAGAGCGGTTCAGGCGGCAGCCAGGGAGAAAAGGTCCAGAGTGGTTCGCTTACATGTGTCTTCGGCATTTCATACTAGCCTTATGGAATCTGCTAGGGATACCTTGTCTGAATGTTTAAAAGAAATCCATTTCGGCGAGACTCAGTTCGCAGTGATTGCAAATGTCAACGCAGAGCCTTATCCAGGTCAGGATCGGGACATGAAATCACTTCTACTTGACCAGGTAGTTTCTCCAGTGTTGTGGGAAGACTGCGTCAGAAAAATGATCGGCATGGGAGCGCAGGTTTTCTTGGAAATCGGACCGGGGAGAGTTCTTTCAGGGCTTTTAAAGAGAATTGACCGTTCAGTGTCGGCAATCTCGGTATCAGATTTCCAGAGTATTGAAAATCTTCAGGGGGCTCTGTTATGACCGATACTCAGTCGTCTTTGTTGAGTCTTGAAGGTAAGACAGCATTGGTGACCGGGGGATCCAGGGGAATTGGTAGAGAAATAGCGATCTTGTTGGCTCGGTATGGCGCTTTTGTGATAATAAATTTCAAGACAGACGAAAGAGCCGCTCAAAAGACGCTTGACACGGTCATTCAACTCCCGGGAAAAGGCTGTTTAAGCCGATTCGACATATGTGATTCGGTGGAAGTTGATAAAAATGTGAATGCCGCACTTGCGGAAAGAAAGTCTATTGAAATACTGGTTAACAATGCGGGAATTGCCCGGGATGGGCTTCTGGGTCGCATGAAAGACGATGACTGGAAAATTGTAATCGATACAAATCTTACCGGGGCTTTCAACATGTGCAGGGCTCTGACCAAGAGTATGATCCGGAAGCGCTATGGTAGAATCGTAAACATTTCCTCAACTGCAGGGGAACTGGGCAATGCTGGGCAGGTCAATTATTCCGCCGCAAAGGCAGGACTTGTAGGTTTAACAAAAGCGTTAGCCAGAGAGCTGGCGCCCAGAAACATCCTTGTAAATTGTGTTTCCCCTGGAATGATAAGTGGGGGAATTTCAGAACACCTATCGGAGAATCAGAGGGAATCAATAATTCAGCATGTCCCTTTGGGTAGACTCGGAGAACCTCAGGACGTTGCAGCAGCCGTAGCCTTTCTTTGCTCGGATATGGCCAACTATATAACAGGCCAGGTTTTGGGTATAAATGGCGGGCTATACATGTGAACGGCGTCGACTCATAAAGTCATGGGATCAAGCTAGCGCCCATGGCTGGATCTTATTCTTGCCTGCTACCGATAAATTAATTTTAAGGAGACCGGTATGGACGATATCGAAAAAAAAGTGGTAGACCTCGTCGCTGAAGTCCTTGTGGACGTTAACAAAGAGAACATAAGACTGGATGCAAAGATTGTTGAAGATTTGGGCGCTGAATCTTTGGACATATACGACATGATTGCGTTGCTGGAAGACGAGTTTGCAATAGAAATTAGTGACGAGGAAGTCGAGAAGATCCGAACGGTTCAGGATGTCGCCGATTTCATCAGGACGAGTCAGAAGAAATAACAGTTTTATTTTCCATTCTGTAAAATTTGGGAGGATCGCTTGCCTCGTAGGGTTGTAATTACCGGAATGGGATTGGTCACCTGTCTCGCTACAGGCGTTGATGAAAACTGGAAACGAGTCACTAGCGGTTTTTCGGGAATCGGACCGATTCGAGCTTTTGACCCTCACAGGCTTGTTACCCGTATAGCAGGAGAAGTTCCAACTGATTTTGATCCCACGGGGTATCTTCCGGCCAAAGAATTACGACGCCTGGACAGACACCAGCAAATTGGAATGGTGGCAGCGTGCCAGGCAGTCGAACAGTCTGGGTTTGACAAACTTCCTGATGATCCCTTCCGGTGCGCAGTAATAGTAGGATCAGGCATAGGCGGATTAAACACTATTCAGATAGGATCGGAATTGCTCAGCGAAAAGGGCCCCAAGAGAATGCCGCCAATGATGATTCCCATGGCGGTCGTAAACCTTCTACCCGGTCTTATAGCAATGCGATTTGGATTTAAGGGACCAAATTTTGGGGTTGTGAACGCCTGCGCGTCTGGCGCTTCCGCTATAGGAGAAGCATACCGAATTATTGCTATGAATTGCGCAGACGTTGCGATAACGGGCGGGGCTGAAGCGGTAGTTGGAGAATTCGCCATATCCGCTTTCAACGCTTTGAGAGCTTTGTCCACCCGAAATGAAGAGCCTGAAAAAGCGTCCCGACCATTCGACAAGGATAGAGATGGATTCGTACTGGCAGAAGGAGCGGGAATGCTGGTATTGGAATCATTTGAACGCGCCCAAGAACGAGGAGCTACAATCTTGGGAGAAATAGTCGGTTACGGAGCCACATGTGACGCTTACCACATAGTCATGCCTGACCCAGAGGGCATCGGCGCTCATGAAGCCATGAAACTGGCTATGGTCGATTGCGGTCTGAAGCCGGAGCAGGTACAGTACATAAATGCTCACGGAACTTCCACTGATTTGAACGATAAAACCGAGACTGTGGCTATTAAGCGTCTGTTCGGTAAACACGCTTACAATCTCTCGATCAGTTCTACGAAATCCATGACCGGTCACACTCTTGGCGCGGCGGGAGCCATTGAGGCTATATTTAGCGCCTTGACGCTCATGCATGGCATAGCGCCTCCAACAATTAACCTTGATTGCCCGGACCCGGATTGTGATCTTGACTACACAGCAAATAAAAGCGTAAAGCGTGATATGAAGTATGCTATTTCCAATAGTTTTGCCTTTGGTGGACAAAACGTCTCCCTTTTGCTCAGGAGATTTGAATAAATGAAAATCGTCTATGTTGGATCAGATCACGCGGGCTACGGTCTGAAGGAATTAATTAAACCTTATGTTATTGGGCTTGGATACAAGGTTGAAGATTCAGGCTGCTTCTCCGAGGAATCATGCGATTACCCGAATTTTGCCCAGAATGTTTGCAGGAATGTTCTAAACAACGACGATAGTCTGGGGATCCTGATTTGTGGAACAGGGATTGGTATGTCGATGGCGGCAAACCGGTTCAAAGGTATTAGGGCCGCACTGTGCGCTAACGAATATCAAGCGAGAATGAGTAGAGCTCATAACGACGCCAATGTTCTTTGTTTGGGCAGTCGAGTCATCGGACAAGACCTTGCTTTATCCATAATTCAAGTCTGGCTGGAGTCGGAATTTGAAGGTGGCAGACATCAGAGACGAGTTAACATTATTGAATCATTCTAATATGTCGAAGTAATTTCTTTTTTTGTTTTGTGAACTGTCCTTCTCGATTTTTGAGTTGTTTTCCTGTCAAGGAATCCTGAATATATATATTTTCCATGAAC
>DYRE01000164.1 GCA_020718965.1 Desulfomonile tiedjei | reverse complement strand
CCTGAAAAAAAGCGATGCGACGAAATAAATTCGTGAAGCGGTCCAGTAATCCCAGAAGTTCTTTTGCCTATTTACACTGAATTGGCGCGCACTATACTCTGAAGCATACAGAAAATCGGCCGCTTAGGGGCTTTAGCAGTAGCGCGTATGACTAGGCCAGGTCTATTTGGACATTTTCCGACAAAAAACGCGCCCTGATGGATTTCACCGTCAGAGCGCGTTGTCGACATATGGTTCTAGATAGTTTTCAGGCTGATTTTCTTAGCTCGCTCGGCCAGAAAAGCTGTATCGCGTGGACAGGGCAGGCTTGTTCACACAGCCCGCAGCCCACGCAGGCTTTGGGATCGTAAAGACCCGCTATATTCTCACCATCCAGCTCTCCCATACCTAATGCATGGAAGGGGCATACAGCTACGCAAACCTCGCAGCCGACACAATCTTCTTTGAAGACATAGGGCTTAGGCCATTCAGATCTTTTTATTTTCTCAGGTTTGTTGCCCTTCTCGTCTCGGATGGCTCCGTAGGGACAGGCTCTTCCACAAACTCCACACTCAATGCATTTTGTCACATCAATTTCGTGCGGTTTTTTCTTTTCGCCGTTCGAAGCCCTCTGTGGGCAAACGCGCGCGCAGGTTCCACAGCCGCGGCACTCTTCCTTTATGATTCGGTATGGCATCAGTTCGCTCCTCCCTGTAACATATGATACTTACTCGAATGAGTGGATCTAATTTACTGATTCAACGGACTTTACAGCTGGAACTCTTTCCTTTAGGACTCTTTCGATACCCATTTTTAAGGTCATCTGGCTCATAGGGCATCCACCACACGCACCCTTGAGTCTCAACTTTACTACGCCTTCAGCAGTTATTTCTACGATTTCGGCGTCTCCACCGTCGGCCTGAAGTTGTGGCCTGATTATATCGAGGGCGGCCTGGACTTCTTCTTTCATTATGATTTAGCTCCTTTCGGTTAGTCGACGCGCTGCGCGCGTGACTTTGTTAGCATAACACAGAGAAACTCCCAAGGCAGCCAAAAAACGTAACTAACCGTGGGGATTGTATGGAAAATTTTGTTGATTTCCAGCCACCGATGTGGGTTCAGTAATCGGGCAAGGATTAGGGCCAACAGCTAGGATCAGAGTTTCTCCGCTCTGCAAATTTAACCGGATGTTTCAGAGCTGTTGGCCGAACCTTGGATGGCAGTTTATTAGTCGGGCGGAATGGATACGCGCCTGTCCCCAGGTAAAATTACATGCTCCTCATAAGCTTCCACTGATCGATTGACCTCAAAACATCGTTTTCCGTCAATTCGACGCCTTCTGGTAAGATGTCGTCCTTTTCCAGAATCAACTTTGCGGCATTTAGAATAGTCCTTCTGCAAATTTCTTCCACGTCACCACAGGATAGACCATCCCCTTCCCTTACGAGGGATTCGAATTCACCGAGGTACTTTATTCTCTCCCCCGATAAATATTTCCTGAATATTTCTTCCCTATCCTTTTCTTTAGGCAAGCGCAGCCTCAGTTCCTGCCCAAATCTTCCTGTAGCGCGTAAAGCTGGAGGAACATCATCTGAGCTGATCGCCGTAGCTACAACAAGTATAGGCTTCTCCGATTTGATAGAATTCATTTCCAGCACGAGCTGATTCACGATCCTGTCGATTACCTTTGAATCGGACCAGCCTGAAGTCCCAAAAGAATCTACACTGTCCAGGATAAGCACCGTTGGCGCCAACTCCTTTGTCTGACGGAAAAGTTCCCGAATGTTGCGCTCGCTTTCACCCATGTATTTGGAAAGCAACTCAGGACCACGTATCTCAATCACGTTGAATCCACTCTCTTTCGCTATCGAGCGCGCCATCAGGGTTTTGCCGACCCCTGACGGTCCAGTAATCAAAAGACCTGAAGGACGACCAACCCCTAATTTCTCGAGGAATCCGACGTTCTTGAGAGGCCATAGAATGGCGTCAAGCAGGAATTCAACTTCCCTCGAATACCCTGCTACGTTTGACCAACCGGCTTCGGCCAGGTTTACCTCAAATCGTCTTCCAGCCGACGGGCGCATTCCCTTTGTAGCCTCTTCAAAGTCGCTGGATTCAACCACAATAGCCTCTAGAAAGTCCTCAGACAATTGCTGGTCCGTGTCTTCCAAACCCGGCAGAGAGCGTCTAAGCGCTGCATATGCGGCTTCCTGACACAGCGACTTGATATCAGCCCCAACAAAGCCGTGGATTCTCTGGGCCAGATCATCGAGGTCCACAATGCCCAATGGCATGGATCGCGTGTGAATCTCGAGTATTTCCCTTCTTCCGGCAACGTCGGGTACCCCTATTGTAATTTCCCTATCAAACCGACCGGGGCGCCTGAGGGCTGGATCCAAATTGTTTGGTAAATTTGTGGCCGCCAGAACCATTACCGCCCCGCGATCTTCAAGTCCATCCATAAGAGCGAGCAATTGTGCTGTAACCCTCCGCTCTACCTCACCTTCCGAAGTATCCCGCCGAGGGGCAAGAGCGTCTATTTCGTCAATAAAAATTATTGCCGGCGCATGTTTAAATGCTTCTTCAAACGCGGCGCGCAGCTTTGCTTCACTCTCCCCATAATACTTTTCCATTATCTCGGAACCAACGACGCTTTTAAACCAGGACCCTGTTTCTGCTGCTACGGCCCGTGCTATGAGTGTTTTTCCCGTCCCCGACGGCCCATGCAGCAAAACACCCCTCGGCGGATCAATGCCCAATCGATAAAATATTTCCGGGTGTTTCAAGGGAAGTTGAACAACTTCTCTAACTTTTCTTACTGCGTCTTGGAGTCCCCCTACGTCCTTGAAGTAAGTTTCCCTGGTCGAAATGTATTCATCCCCGTCGCTATTGACTATCCTGATTCTTGTACTCGGAGAAACCTTGCATGTTTCGTTAGGCTCAGTCTCAACGATCCTAAATCGAATTTTTTCGCCCCGATTGGTTTCCAGGCTCAGCGAACGGCTCCCCGTAAGAATGACCCCGTCGACCTTGTCCATCATCGAACGGATCTGTTGTCGTGTTAAATCCAAACCCTCCGGGGGCTCAAGAGTAACAATCTCAGCCTCAACACACACTGCCTTACGGAGTTTCACCTGGCTGAACATTTGGAAACCGGACTTCTCCATTGTATCCCGGTCAAATGACACCATACGGGTGTCAATCCATGAATTGGGGTGGTTTCTGGCCTGTACAACGCAACCGGAAAGCCCCAGAACCTCTACAGCGTCTCCCTCAACAAGTTTCAGGCTCTCCATAAAGGTCTTTGATATAAAAACCACTCCTGTGCCGGGATAGTCCTCAATAATTTTGGTTACTACGAACGAGTAAGTCGGGTAGTTATGTTCATGGCAGTCACAATCTTCATGAGAATGCCAATCTCCTGGTAAATGGTCTTTACAATGACACTCCATGAGAGCCTCCTAAATAACTCAACGACCGACATAATATATACAATCTGGGGTAGAAAGAATTACGAATAATTTTTCATCATACCCTTTTTGCAGCTTCAGTCTTTAACCAAGCCCTCAAGTCTTCAGTTATTCCGCACGCCCTGTTTTTGCATGCGAAATGGACGACAGAGGCGTCTACAAGATCCTGCGGAGCCTCCACTTCAGAAACCAACTCATAGTTGCTATGGCTCTGCCTGACGAGCATAAGCCTGGCAGGAGAAACTGTGGCGTTTATCTTAAAGTAAGCGCTTTCTTCATTGCAGGATTTCGCGTGGCTCAAGCCCCTTGACCAGTTAGTACCCCATTCCAAATATCGAGTAACAGCGTCAAAAGGATGCAAATCCCAGTCAATCAGCCGTTCTATTTCTTTGTCTTTCAGCAACTCTCTTATATTCTTCACTGTTATATTCCTCCGGTTAATTATTTTTTCATAACTTCTTGTATTTTAAGATGCTGCACGAATATAAAAGTTTCAGGGCCTGTTTGAAGGGATCAACGAGGCGAGATTTCGCAAATGGGGTAAAAAAAAAGACCCTAAACAGGGTCCACAAAAAGATGTCAAGTATCGGGCATAAATACAGGAATCAGACTTCGAATTTGAAGTCAACCTGTTGAGGCGTTTCACCCCGTGATCATTGGTTTACCCCTTGGTCCACTGGTACCGGCTGTACACTGGAGAATGCGGGGTTGTTTGCCCACCAGTCGATACCAATTTCCTTGGCTTTATCGACCGAACAAATAACTAATCTGATTTGAATCGTCAGGAGTTCCACATCCACTAGTTTAATCTTTATATCACCAGCTATTACGATACCCTTATCGAGCACTCGCTCAAGAAGATCCGCTAGGTTTGTACTTTCAAGCGAATGACGTGTATGTTGTTGTATAGGCATTTCTAGGTCCTCCTTACAGCAATTTGCCGAGCGGACCGAGGTCGAGATTTAAGTCTTCTTTCTCAAGACTGAACTCCTTGCGAAGTCTTTCGATCTCTTCAGCTTGCTTCATTAGAGTTATTCCGATATTTTCGATCTCTGAATCAGTAAGTGATCCTGCTTCCATTCTTCTGATGGCCTGGCGTTCAAGTAGTTCGTGCAAAAGCTTTACCAAAGTTAAAACGAGTTGCCCCAATCCATTCTTCACCTTTTCCGGGTCCAGGTTGATCTTTCCAGAAGCGTTTTTCGGCTCACCCGTGAGGTCGCGCGTGGCCGTCATAATTTTAGCGAAGTCCCCAATGGTGTCTGAATCTACAGCCTCTCGCTGGATATCCTCTATGGAAGCGAATTCCAGGGCCTCGTCCAGGTCATTAGCTCTAACATCGGCACAAACAGGAACGTCCATAATTTACACCTTAGAAGCGGTCTCTCAAATCCTCTCAAACTAGCAATTGATGGATAACATGTTTATAAGACTATCGCATCCCCGGTAAATCACAGTTAGAAGCCTGATTCAGGGTTTCGGTGTTCACGTTTCTTATTGTGTCTATCGAGCCAAGGAGCAGATTTAGTCCAAGGTATATAAGGTCTACGTTGGCCACCGATATGGTAACTTCACCTGCGATCACGACTCCTTTGTTCAGTATCCTGTCAAGGGCCTCGCAGAGCGTTACCTGATGGAGATCGTCATTGATCATATCATTATCAATCATTAGGAGTCTCTCTCATAAAGAAGCAGGCCTTCTTGACCGACTGCCATCATTCACTCTCAGGTGGGGCTTTGGCGAAGTGTTTCCCTTCAACTTCCTGTTCTTCTTCATTTTCGTCGTCGCTATCTCCTATTACCCGAATCTCAGTGCTGTTGAATCTCGAATTAAATGGACTGTTTTTTTCTGATTATTTGGGACACTGGTG
>DYRE01000163.1 GCA_020718965.1 Desulfomonile tiedjei | reverse complement strand
TTCACTTCAGGTTGATAGAGGAGAGGTGGTGGTATTGCTAGGTCGGAATGGGGCGGGTAAGACCACTACTATGCGTAGCGTAATGGGGTTGACTCCACCGAAGACAGGCAAAATTATATTTGACGGCAGAGATATAACAGGTGTGGTTCCTTATAAAGTCGCGAGGCTCGGGATAGGTTTTGTTCCCGAAGATCGGAGAATTTTTCCGGACCTAACAGTCAGAGCCAATCTGGATGTAGGGTTAAGAAAAATCAAGGGCAAGACTAGCTGGACAATTGAACGTATCTACCAACTTTTCCCCCGTTTGAAAGAACTGGCAAACCGTCGCGGAGGCAATCTCAGTGGTGGAGAACAACAGATGCTGACCATCTCCCGGACTCTGATGGGCAGTCCGGACCTGATCCTACTCGACGAACCCTCTGAGGGGCTAGCTCCCATAATAGTCAAAGACCTTGGGTCTTTCATCGATCTTCTGAAAAGGGAAGGGACTACGGTTCTGTTGTCTGAACAGAATGTCAAATTTTCACTTAAACACTCTGATCGCGCCTATATAGTCGACAATGGGCACATCAAGTATCAAGGTACCATAGAAGATCTGGGAAAAGATGAGGAAGTGAAGAAGCGTTACCTGGCGGTGTAAAAATCGTTTTCTGAATTTGAAGGCCGGGATAATCCTTGGCTCATTCCAAGAAAATAACCGGCGCACCCAAAAAAAGTTGTAAAACAATTTATTATATGGACGATTTTACCTAAACCACGATAGAATATTTTTTTGTATAGGCAGGAGGAGTGGTTAAGATCCGGTAATTGGGGCTAGCCCATATCCAGACTTGCCCTCTTGCTCTGCGCGTTGATAGCAATGTCGCTGAAATGCTGTGACAAATGTTCGGGTGAACCTGCATGCTCGAAACACGCCTCCCCAGAAACGGAAAGAACCGCTCATTAATGATCATGGCGGTAATGTCGGTCAGTGTGATTTCCGCTTGCGCATACTGTACCATTTTAAGCTACTTTTTTACCGGCACAGACACCATCACATTAATTGAAACGAGTAGAATTAATTCATTGGGGGATTTTCTGAGGCTCTTTACACAGCCTTTGATGGAAGGATCAAAGTTTACAGACATAGCCAGATTCTTTCGTCCAATAACCTCACTATCCTATGCCATGGATTACTCAATATGGGGCCTAGAACCGTTTGGATTCCAATTGACGAACTTGTTGCTGAATGCCGCCGCAGCTTGTCTTGTAGTTGTCGTCATGTCGGAACTGGCCGGAGGAGATATTTTGTTTGGGTGGATAAGCGGGGTGATTTTCGCGTTGCACCCCATCCTTGTTGAGTGTGTGCCTGCGACTGATCGAAGGCAAGACATTATAACAGGGGTATTCATGCTGTTGTCGATATGGGCTTCTCTTAGGCGCTCCTCCGCCGGCAACAAAAGCAAGTGGTTAATGTTTTGTTCTCTGTTTTTTTACATGATCGCTTTGGGAGGAAAAGAAATTGCGATCATTTTACCGGCTCTAATTTTTGTTCAAGTATACTTTTACTCAGATTTGTATTCCAGGACGCAGAAAATACTGGTTAGTCTCAGGGAATCCTCTTCTTATATTGTTCTCACCATAGCGTATTTAATCTGGAGAACGATGGCGCTGGGGGGAATTGGCGGATACATTAGAACAGATCCTCTCACACCAGAGGAGACGCTGAGTTATCTTGTTAATGTATTTCATCATTATTTCGTCGACTTGCTTTATCCTGCGGATGCGCTGGGAGTTCTTGAGACGGGCCTCGCTAATTGGTGGACCTTTATAGTCCTGCTCATTTTTTGCTCCTACATAGTCCTGTTCGTGAGGACTCTGAGCTTAAACTCAGAACCGGATGTAAGGAGAAAATCTTTAAATTTGTTATATACGCTCATATGCTGGTTTCTGGCTCCGATACTGCTGTTTATGACGACTTTGACATTTTCTCATCGCAGCATGTATGTCGCGGCGATACCATTTTGCGCCCTCTTGGCGTACCCTTTGGCGGAATGTCTCAAATCGCTTCGGGTATCGAATTCTATTTTTAACTCCAAACATTACGGTTGCAATTGCAGTTCATCTTTGAGTTCGAACTCGAGACACTTAGTGATGGCGCTAGGATTCGTGATGGTGTGTTACCTGTTTTCGTATTCTCCTTTGATCCGGGTCTATGATCAATGGGAAGCAAGCGGACGAGTGGGGAGAGAAATTCTCACAAAATTGTCGATTGGAACCCGGCAACTTACAAGGGATGGCAAGGTTAATCTTTACAATGTTCCTGAATCTCTCCGCTCGTATGAGAAAAAGGAACCCAGAGCCAAGGAAGTAACTTATCTCAGTGACTACAGCGTTAAGTCATGGTTGAATCTTTGTGGTTTTGACAGAAAGCTTGACGTTGTAATTCACAGTAGGTCAAGACCATGGGACTTATCAGGTCAAATGAACGTCGCAATTCTAAAATTTGGGAATAAAAATCTCAGGGCAATAGTTAGAATGAAGCCGTCTGCAGGAATTACCGGCAGTCGCTGGTGACTGGAAATTTACCCGGATATGTTAACGTGAGTCAAGAATCAAGTCTCGGATGAGGTGTTTTCTGGCAATGACGCATGAGGGGCCCCAAAATTGAGTCGCTCCAGGGTCGGGGCTTATTTGATACTTCTGGCTCTTCTTCTGAATCTGACAAACTTGCTACCGGTTCTTCAAAGTCCTTTTCTGGGGGATGACGCCTGGAGAGAATCCTGTATTCGTGGTGTAGCGTCATTAACAAATACCACTCTCGGAGAAATTTCGTGGAGCGTGACCAAGGATTTCATTAGAGATGGCCGCTGGTATCCTTTGGTGGTCTACTACTACGCCGCCTTCTATTACTTGGACCTTTTCTCGTATAAAGCAACCGCAGTTGGCTTTGTTCTCGTTAATATCCTGATTTTTTCATATCTTGTTCAACTTATCGCCAGGCGTAAAAGCTTTTTCCTGATAACGCTTCTGGTTGCTCCGATAATCTTTCAGTTCAGGTTCTATCACGATCCAATTCTCTCTTATTACTACCTGATGCAGTTGGAGCTTTTGCTTCTGAATGCGTCTTTAATTTTTTTCATCTGGTTCCTGGGGAATTACCGAAGAGTTAACCTGATTCTCAGCATAGTTTTGTTTACGTTGGCTCTGCTGGTTTACGAGGCTTTTTATTCATTTTTCGCGATGTATGCGCTGGTCGCCTACACCCAACTAGGCTCAAATCACAAGAAACTGATCATAAAATTCACCGCTCCTTTTTTTCTGGTGGTTCTTGTAAAT
Organism: Desulfomonile tiedjei; assembly: GCA_020718965.1. Taxonomy (GTDB): domain Bacteria; phylum Desulfobacterota; class Desulfomonilia; order Desulfomonilales; family Desulfomonilaceae; genus CAJBEZ01. The sequence goes on along the minus strand of DYRE01000163.1, from coordinate 2,043 downwards.
GTCGGCATCACACTTGTAATCAGGGCATATTTTCACACCAGCTATGAAGGCACAACCCTCAGCCTACAGTTTTGGCCCTGGTTCACGGCTTTCTGCAAGCAGGTGTTAGCCTCGGTTCCCCTAAGCTATTTTTATTCATTTGGTAGGTTTGATCAGCTTCTTGGGTATATCGAAGAGCATTTGCTTAGCCAGGTTTTAGTGATTACCGCATTCTGGACAATTTTGTGGTGTTTTGCCTGGGACTTTACGAGTCGAGAGCAATCCAAAATCAGTGGAGAACGCTTAAAAGATCTAGGAATCGTGGGATTGGGATTTTGGATTTTACCGGCTGTTTTGGTAACACTTTCAGCGAAGTACCAGAGAGAGCTGAAATGGGGTTTGGGGTATTTGCCCGTTTACGTCTCAAGCTTTGGGCTGCTGATGCTCCTGATGATGGTTATGGCTTCAATGGACGGCGCCTTGAGAAGGATGAAGCGCTTTTCCCGCAGAACCCTTGTAATTGCAACGGCACTGGTGGGGGGAACGCTGGTTGGCCTCAACTTTACGCACAACAATATTGTGGTTCAGGGATACAATGACGCTGAACACTATCATTGGAGCCTCATGAAACAAGCTCTGGAAGGGGGGCTGATGAAAGACGTGGAGGATGGATCTTTCATAGTGTTTGGACCGCCAGTTCGTAGTTGGGATGAGCCTGCTTTCTATCGAATGTATTCAGGTTTGACGCTCCAGGTCGTCAAGCCTCCCGGTTTCGAAATGGACTATTTGTTGGGTTCAAGCTCTTACAAAGCCGCCTTCCAGGATTATTTGATTGACTCAGGCTCTTCTTACGTCTACGACTTCATGCGTAGCACGGTTCCCAGGACAAAATTTACAGGATATTCAGCGGAATTTGAAGGTACACAGGGCGTAGTCGTCCGTCGTAATGTCAAACCAAACGACAATGTTTATAGGGCGAACGTCTTTTTTGTCAAGTACGAGGCTGATGCCAGAGATTTGGGATACGTTGCGCTGGCTCATTTGACCAAGCTGAAAACCACTGACGAGATTCAAGTGACCGCTGTTGCAGACTCGATACGTATTTACGTTCGAACTCCAGAGCGAAAAGCCAATAACCGAATCCTCATCTCAGGAAATTGGATTGATCCGGTTTCGATGAAAATAACCGGAGCTTTGCTTCTTGGGGAAAAAGACCTCAACCTCGTAGCCTCAGGCGATAAAGGAAAAATTCTTGAGTTTCCGAAGGCTCTTGTAGAGAAGGGAATTGATCCAAATTCAGTCGTGGCAACTCTGACCATGTTCGGAGATTAAGGATTAGATTAAAGTCCTGATGCCTTTTTGTATTCGTTTTTCAGGCGGAGTCTTTTTCCATATTGACAATTGCAATCCATGCGGACTCAGCGCTATCGCACTGGAGCATTTGTTCCACAAAGTTCTCATTTCGCGCCAATCTGCTTACCATGCCGAGGATTCTGAGTTGCAAGTTAGGATCTTCTTTAGGTGAGAGTATCAGAAAAACAAGCCTCACTGGATTTTCAAAAGGGACATCCTCGATCCCACAAGGGGTAATGCCCAGGGAAACTAAAGGATGCTTCAAACCATCGATACGAACATGGGGGAAAGCTACACCATTATTGAAAAAGGTTGACGACTCGGTCTCTCGCCTCAATAGTTCGCTCAGTATTGTCTCAGGCGCAGCATCGGTCGTGCTAGCTAATCTGTTGGTAAGTTCTTGTAGAACTATTCTTTTGGTTGTCGGATTCTCCCATCTCACAATTTTGTCCGGGGAGAGAATCGAAGTAAGGCTAAATGTCTGTCCTGTGACCGAGTGCTCGAGAGTTTTTTCCACCAGACCTGGGGCCGTCTCCTCTTCGGCAAACGCTGATGATGAAGCCTGACGGGTGTCTAGCACTACTATGGTGATCCCTCGACTGCGGAAAATCAAATGCTCTACGAGACTCTTTTTTCCTAACAACCTCTTCCAGAAGGGCATCGGCGCAGGGCTACCGATCACGACATGTCCAACTCTGTATTCTTTTACAA
>DYRE01000162.1 GCA_020718965.1 Desulfomonile tiedjei | reverse complement strand
GAGTATGTCCTGGAAACCGATGATGGCGAGGCGCTTGATCTGGTGTGTCTTGAATTAGGGGATCGTCCATGGTGGCGTGGGAGAAATTGGGCGGGGCGACAGTGAAGCGAATATGGTGCAAGGCGGAAATAAGAAGGTGGAGCTGAAATGAAATTTTATGCGGATGGAAATAAGAGCCAGACATTAATGGCCCATATTAATGGTGTTAAAACGAATGCGTCTGTGTTTGCTGATGACTTCGCGAGTGGCGCGTGGGGCGCCTTGTTGGGAGATTGGCATGATTTAGGGAAATTCACGGAGGAATTTCAGTATTATATGCTTGAAGATGGGCCGCGTGTTGAGCACGCTGCTCCAGGTGGACGATATGCAACAGACCAGTTTGATGATCCCCTTCGTAAACTCGCTTTGCAGTTTTCAATTACTTGTCATCATACAGGATTACAAAACAGTGAGACTCTCCGAAAGCGGCTGGCGGGAGCAGCTCAATTGCTCCAGGGTGCTATTAAAAATGCGCCCGTTGACTTATTGAGCAGGGAACTTCCTTCTTGGCCTGCTTGGTTGACTCCTCCTTCTGTTAATGCAGATAGACAAGAAATTGATGGTTGGAAGAAAGATTTAGAATTCTGGATACGAATGCTCCATTCCTGCCTTGTTGATGCGGATTGGCTTGATGCCGAAAAAAGAGATCCATGTACACCCAACCGGCCTGATTTTCCGTCAATTATTGTATTAAGAGATAAATTGGATGCGAGCATTGATGAAAAAGTTTCTGCGACGCAAAAGGACAATTGGACGCCAGTAAATGAACAAAGACAAGAAGTCTTGAATGCTTGCAGAAACGCCGCAATGTCTGATGTTGGATTTTTTTCACTTACGGTTCCAACAGGGGGAGGAAAAACGCTTTCAGGGATGTCATTTGCTTTAAACCATGCGGTTGAAAATAAGTTAAAGCGGGTAATTGTTGTCATCCCCTATACGAGTATTATCGGACAAAACGCATCGGTCTATGCGGAAGTCTTCGGGAGGGAAAACGTGATCGAGCATCATTCAAATCTCACCCCGGAAAAAGATACAGAGCGAAATCGGCTGGCATCGGAGAATTGGGACGCGCCTATTATTGTCACCACAAACGTTCAGTTCTTTGAATCGCTTTATGCAAATAAAAACTCTAAGTTACGGAAGCTGCATAACATTTCCCGAAGCGTCATCATTCTGGATGAAGTCCAATCTCTGCCTCCAAAACTTTTATATCCGATTCTTGACGCGATACGGGAATTGCGTGAGCATTATGGATGTTCAATTGTCCTTTCTACCGCAACACAGCCAGCCTTGAAAGAACGTAAAGTGTTCATGTGTGGTTTGAAGGAGGTGAAAGAAATAATCCCAGACACAATGAAGCTGGCACGGAATTTAGCTCGGGTGAATGTCGCATGGGAAACTGATGGTGTAATGGAATATACCGATATCTCAAAGCGGATTCTTGCGGAAAACATGCAACGGGTTTTGGTGGTTACTCACAAACGAAAAGATGCCCGAGAGCTTGCCGATTTGTTGCCAAAGGGAACGTATCACATCTCGGCTTCAATGTGCCCTGCTCATCGGGAGGACATCCTTGCAGAGGTCAAAAAAAACTTGGGCTTGGAAGACTTGTCATTGCCTGTCCGATTGGTAAGTACGCAATTGATTGAGGCTGGCGTGGACATTGACTTTCCTGTCGTCTTTAGAGCATTAGCCGGATTAGACAGTATTTCTCAGACAGCTGGCCGCTGTAATCGCGAAGGTAAGATTATTGAAGGAGGGCAGTTGATTGTTTTTCGAGCGTCAACAGAACCTCCGCCAGGAGTCCTTCGTGTAGGGAAAAGTATAACGGAAAGCTTAATGAAAGCCAGTGAAGCAGATTATGTCGCGTGTTGCGCGGATGGTTCTCTGGATTTAAGTTCGCCTGAGCTTTACAATACATATTTCCGGCTGTTTTACTCCGGCGTCCAACTGGACGGGGCGGGAGTTCAAAATGCTCGGACACAGTTGGATTTTCCTGAAGTTGCCCAGCGCTTTCAAATGATCGACAGCAAAACATATCCAGTTGTTGTTCCCTACAGAACCGCATATGGCAAACTGGAGACAGTTCGCGCGAAATTTAAGCCGTTACGTGAGGACTTCAGGGCGCTTCAGCCTTTTATTGTCCAGATATATTCACCAGAGTTTGACAAGCTGTGCAATGTGGGTGCAATCGATTCCCTGCATGAAAAAGCTTTCTATTATTTAACGCCCCAATATCAAAGGCTTTATGACGAGCGCTTTGGTCTGGTAGTTACAGAAGAAAACCTTTTCCCCGACTGTTCGGTATTAGTTCAATAAAGGAGAAATCATGATGAAAAAACTGAGAGGCCCGACCTTAAGTCTTCGGGCAAAAGGTCCACTGGCGATATTTACACGACCAGAGCTTAAAACAGAACGGGTGAGCTATGAGGTGCCAACCCCGTCAGCGGTTCGCGGAATCTTTGAAGCGATCTGTTGGAAGCCCGCCATTCAGTGGCATGTGGAGAGTATTTATGTGTTCAATGAAATATCGTTCACTGCCATGAAACGAAATGAGCTGAACAGTAAAAGCGTGGCACCTTCTCTACAGATGATGGATAGTGGGAGAAGAGAGTGTGCCCACGGGATATACGGCATAGATATCGAGTTTGACCGGGCACAACGAAACACCCTGGCTTTACGCAATGTTGACTATCAGTTTGAGGCATTCTTCTCGCTTACCGGCAAGGCCGGACGGGATGATAACATTTACAAGTTTATTGATATGTTTTCCCGGCGGGTGGAGAAGGGGCAACATTTTCATCAACCCTATTTTGGATGCCGCGAGTGCGTGGCTGAAATTTTCACTCCCTTAGAAAAGCCACAAGAGCAGGTAATTCCTTTATCCAAAGAGCTTGGAATTATGCTCTGGGATATTGAGTTTGGTACAGGGACCAAGCGGCAAAACACACCTCTTTTTTTCAATGCAAAGCTGGAAAATGGAAAAATAGACATTCCGTTGTCCCCGATTGGTCGCGAGGAGGTGTCGTATGATATTGAAAGCCCTTTATGATTTAGCAATCAATACAAATCTCATTCCCGATCCAGACTTTGAAATTCAACCCGTTTCATGGGTAGTTCGAGTTGGGGCTGGTGGGCAATTGCTGGGAATAGAGCCAAACGATTCGCCAAAGTCTGTCCCAAAAAGATTAACCAGCAGATCAGGCAAGCATCCCCCTGCTGAGTTCTTTGTCGATAATCCTTTATATGTTTTGGGAAAATCGATTCCACAGGAAAAATATGATCCTCAAGTTCGTAGAAAGCGCCGTCGATTGTTTGCTGCAAGGGTGGTTTTGTGTGGGTTTAAGACAAAAGATTTGGCTGCCCAGAGTGTTGGCAGGTTCCTGAGAAATATCAACAGGGGTGTGGCTCAGTTTGAGGTTCGCTCAGAAATGAAGGGGAATGACCTAATAGCTTTTTTTTATCAGACAGAAGATGTTGCAGTTCACGAAAGACCTGGTGTTGTTAAATACTGGCGGGAAATTATGTCTGTTGGTCGTCAAGTTAAAACAGATTCTGTATGCCTTGTGTCAGGAGAGTTTTGTAATCCTGCAACCAAGCATAAGAAACTGAAAAATGTTCCTCAGAAAAAGGTTGGCGACATAGCTTTAGCGCCTTGCAACCAGGCTGCGTTTGAAAGCTATGGCTGGGAAAAAGGAGAGAATGCTGTAATCGGCGAGGAATCTTCGGATTTAGCAATGACAGCTTTGAACCGCCTCCTGCATCCCAACCCGCCTGATCCAAATGATCCTAATCAAACTTTGTCTCGCCAGAATACACATCTCAGTGCTGATACAGTTGCCTGTTATTGGACACGAGATCATGGACTTTTATCTGATTCTTTCGGGCTTGCCATTGAGGTGGATGAGGAAAAGGTGGAGGCAAAACCTGCACAGGTTGCAGAGATGTATAAGAGCCTTTGGAGGGGCATCCCCTATATGTTGGATAAACCGGATGAATTCTATTCGTTGGTGCTGTCTGGCGGGCAGGGGCGGGCAACGGTGCGGGATTGGTTCGAATCCAATACTCAGAATGTGGTTGATAGCTTGGCGCAGTATTTTGCGGACTTGAAAATGCTGCGTTGTTGTCCGGCACCTAAAAGTGGCAAACATCCTGAAAGTTTTCCGCTGCCCTTATTGCTTGAATCGCTTGCTGATCCTAAGGATCGCCGCAAGGAAGGCATCCCATCTGCAATCGGAGCGCAGTTCTACAGGGCATCTATTGATGAAAAACTTCCATTTCCTATGGCGGCATTCCACAGAGCCATTTTGCGCTATCGAGCCGAACTGGGCAAAGAGAATCCTAAGCATATTTGGTGCCCCATTAAAAATTGGAACGATGCCCGCGCGGCAATCCTTAAAGCATACCTAAACCGAAAACATCGGAGAGAATCAAGAAACGAGGAGGTGTTAGAAAAAATGAATCCAACATGTATTGATAAAGGTTATTTGCTTGGGCAATTGATGTCCGTACTGGAAAAACTGCAAACTGAAGCCCTGGGGACAGTGAATGCCAGTATCGTTGATCGTTATTTCTCAGGGGCATCCGCTTCACCCAAAAGCGTCTTTGGTAGCCTTCTTAGGAATGCGCGGCACCATGCGAGGAAGGCTAAAGAAGACACAAAGAGTAAAGGGCAGATTTTTAATCTGGAGAGACTAATTGACCAAATTTGCAGTCAATTTGATGTTTCATTGCAAGATACAGCGAGCCCAAAAACCGTCTATGAGAACGGTTTTCCTTCCTATCTTTCACTGGAGCAGCAAGGCATGTTTGTTCTTGGGTACCATCAAATGCGTAAGTGGCTATGGATGAAACGGGATGAGCGGGATATTTGGAATGTTGAGCATAAAGATGCGCCTCGTGCATATGTCTGGAAAAAGAATGCTGATGGCATAGATAATTCAACTGATGAAAAAGGAGTAGGGTTATGAGCGAAACAATTAAAAACCGTTATGAATTTGTTTATCTATTTGATGTAACGAACGGAAATCCGAACGGTGATCCTGACGCAGGAAACGCCCCTCGCCAGGATTATGAGACAGGCAAAGGGTTGGTCACGGATGTCTGCTTGAAACGTAAAGTAAGAAACTATGTTGACATAGCGAATAAGAACCTTCCTCCCTACGAAATTCATGTCAGGGAAGGGGCCTTTTTGTCAGAGCACCATAAGCGGGCTCACTTGGCGATTGACCGCCTACGGTTACGCCACGCGCTTCGACCAGCCAGGAGTCGTGCGGCAGGACGACTTCCTCGCTGGCCGCTCGGGATTCTTCGACTGCTACGACCCCAACCAGGGGG
>DYRE01000568.1 GCA_020718965.1 Desulfomonile tiedjei | reverse complement strand
TGTGGCCAACATCCCCACTTCAGGGGGTCTTATTACATCGCCGTGCTTGAGGACAGTTTCCCCGGCCGTGACATCTTCGCCTTGACGTCTTATATGAGCTTTGGAGCCTGGATCTCTTAAACAGACAACAAAATTGTCTTTTCTCTCGGTGTCCTCAATCATGATTACAGTATCAGCCCCTTTAGGGATGATGCCGCCAGTCATGATCCTTATCGCCTGTCCTTTTTTCAGAGTTCCCGTGAAAGGTTTTCCTGCTGGTGATTCACCGACAAGTTCTACGAGAGCCGGATTTTCAGAGGTTGCCCCGATAATGTCTTTGTGCCTGACACTATACCCATCCATGGCAGAATTGTCTCCAGCCGGAACGTCTCTCACCGCCGCCACATCTTGCGCCAGTATTCTTCCAAGCGCTTCCAGAATGTATAGTCTTTCCCGCCCCAGAACGGGGATTTCTTCCAGGACCTTTTTCTGGGCTTCTCCAATCGGTAACATGCTTATGACGCCTCCCGGTTCAAGTAAATCACCACAGCGGCTCAACCTGCAACCTAATCTTATTGTTGCGTTTATACATAGTTGAGACAATTAGGCGATTTAAGCCGTTAAAACCAGAGATTGGGTCTTCACGGCGAGCTTTCTCAAAACTATTCCGGTTTCAATAGTAGCGCTTCCAATATTAGGAGTCAAACAGCGTTAGCAATCTCAGAAAAGCCCTTAACATGATTACCTCGAAAATGTGTTTTCGATCAGATTGTGGCGTGTCCGACTTATGTGCAGGAGTTTAGCAATAATATGGCCGCAGCGAGCCCAAAAAGAGTATTGGCGGCCCATGCCGCGACTATGGGAGGAATGTAGCCCCCGTGTCCCAAAGCAATGAACATGGTATGAAGAATCCAGTAACCGAATGCTATGATTAAAGAACCAGCCAGGCCCATAGCGACTCCCCCGCCTCTAGGCCCCACCTTTACCGCAAAAGGAACGCTCAATGCCCCCATGATCAGGCAAACCAGCGGAAAAGCGATCTTGTCATGCCAGTCAACAATGTAACGAGTCGGGGTCTGGCCTTCCAGAATGAGTTTGTTAATGAGATTTCCCAACTGAGTCAGGTTCATTTCCTTGGTTGGAGTTTCCCCTTGTTCAAAGTCATTCGGAGTTTTATTCAAGGGTCCTTCCATT
>DYRE01000161.1 GCA_020718965.1 Desulfomonile tiedjei | reverse complement strand
TGTAGTTGAATCTTTCGTATCAGGCGAGGCTTACATCCCGAATGACACGCTTCTCGATCATACCAACAACCAGATCCTTGTCATTACCGGCCCGAATATGGCTGGAAAATCAACTTATATGAGACAAACGGCATTGATAGTGTTGCTGGCTCAAACTGGAAGTTTTGTTCCCGCCAAAGAAGCGTCGATAGGAGTTGTCGACAGAATCTTCACCAGGATTGGAGCCTCGGACTATCTCTCCTTCGGACAATCTACCTTTATGGTTGAAATGAACGAGACAGCCGAGATTTTGAACAGCGCAACATCAAGGTCTTTGGCTCTTCTTGACGAAGTAGGCCGTGGTACAAGTACTTTTGATGGCCTGGCAATTGCTTGGGCCGTTATAGAGTTCCTGCATGATATGCAGGGAAACGGTGGGCCAAGAACTTTATTTGCCACTCACTATCATGAACTTGTGGACGTGGCGTTGGTAAAGCAGCGAGTCTCTAATTTTAATTTCGAAGTTCGACAATGGAAGGACCGGATAGTTTTTCTGAGAAAGATATCCCCGGGTGGCGCTAGCAGGTCTTACGGCCTCCAGGTAGCCCGCCTGGCCGGCATTCCTGAGTCGGTTCTCCGAAGAGCCGCCGAGATTCTAAACAATCTGGAGAAAGAAGAGATCGATCCGGGCGGTCGTCCAAAGATTTCGCGAACCAAAGCTACTCGCACCAAAGGACAGGGAATGGATTTGGCTCAAATAGAGCTGTTTGGCTCACCCGCCGACGAGTTGCTGCGTGATATTCAAACAGTGGACGTTAATCAGACGAGTCCCATTGAGGCTCTCAAGATACTCTGGGAACTGAAAAAAAAGTATTCCAAGATCTAGGCTTTGAAGTTCCAGCTATGCGCAAGGTCTTGTGGAAAATCATTTTTTGATCATTGTATCAGATCTGACAAAACCCGTAATTATCAGGAAGCGCAAACAATGTTTTTAGCAGATTTGGCGAATGTCTCCCTGAGACAGATATACAGAAACCGACGACGTTACAAAAGTGTAATAATTGGCATTTCCGTTGGAATTGCAGGGATAATAATCGTTCTTACCATGGGCGATTCAGTTGAAGAAAATTTGGGTCAAAATCTCGAACTGCTCGGCAGCGCTACTATCGTTAAAGCGAGTTTCGATTACACAAAAAGCAAGAGAAAACATGGCGGACAATATTTCGAAAAGGATGTAGAAGATATACGGAAATTACCCAATGTAAAATCCGCGTCCGCTATGGTTGTAAGTTTCCCGCAGTTTAAATACAGGTTGAACAAAAGCGATGGAAGGTTGTTGGGAGTGGGAGAAGATTTTTTTGATACTATCCACATACCCATGGCTAGGGGGCGTAGAATAAGCTCCGATGATGTGGCCTGGTTTAGCAGCGTGTGTGTCGTGGGGGATGAAATTGTAAGGGATCTTTTTTCGAAAGATGCAGATCCTCTTGGAAAGAAAATTTTTATCGGTGGTCACTTGTTTCGTATTGTAGGAATAATCGGCGGTGTCGAAGATCCTTCATTTCTAAAAACTGTCATAATTCCCATTTCTGTAGCACGATCAAGGTTCGTTAACATGTACGAAATAAAGGATATTTATGTTCGCGCCTTTAACTGGGACGCTGTAGCCAAACTACATCAGGATTTGCACAAAGTGCTAGCGGCAAACCAGCCTGGATACGCTGAGTCAATGGATATCAGATCTTTCCCACATCGCATTAGAACTATTCAACACGCCGTATTGCTGGTTAAAGTTTTCCTGTATGCGGCTTTGTCAGTTACCATGGTGCTGGGTGGGATTGGAATCATGAACGTTATGCTATCGGCTATCAGGGAACGTACCAAGGAAATTGGGCTTCGCAAGTCAGTGGGCGCCACAGAAAGAATGATCCTCTCACAATTTCTTTTTGAGTCAGTTTCTATAAGTTTGACCGGAGCGCTATTTGGAATTTTACTTGGTATAGCTGGGGTAGCAGTTCTAAGGGAAGTGTTCCAGACTTCTCCAGCTTACGGAATGTTTTTTATGAGTGTGATAGGAGGTGTAGTCTTTGGAGTCATTCTGGGAATAGCCTCGGGCATACTCCCTGCAATCAGAGCGAGTCGTTTAGACCCTGCCGAATCCATGCGGTTTGAATAGTTATCGCTAAATATTTTGACACAAACTGTTTTACAAAAATCGACCAGTTTATTAGAAGCCATCTCTCGTCACATAAGTAATGTTCATTATGCAAAAATGACGAAAGATGGCTTTTTAGGCTTTATGCGATTTCCGCTTTATGGACAACTGAGGTCACGCCACTTCAGAGTCAGGCTAGGCTTGTTGAGACTAACTCTGTAATATCAAGCACTTTGATTTTACCCACCTTTTCTTTTCTAGCCCTTGCAGCAGCCTGATTAAATGTACCCTTACAGGAAGGACAACCGGAAACTATCGCGTCCGCTCCCAGATCTATAGCTGAAAGAAGCCTTTTGTAGCCGATATCCGACGCCATTTGGTTGTCGAACCCCTTCATTCCGCCTCCACCCCCACAACATTTTGCAAGAGCCCTGTTTAGGGGAAATTCGAGTAATTCTATCCCCGGTATTGACTTCAGCACATTTCTGGGGGGTTCATAGACACCCATATGTCGCCCCATATCACACGGATCATGATAGACAACCTTCAGAGGTTTGATGTCCTCTTTGAATTTGAGTCGATTCTGGCTGATTAATTTTTCTATCAGTTCGACCGCATGAGTCACAGAATAACCATTCAGCGCGCCATAATGGCCGTAAAGATCTCTAAATGTCTTCAGGCATCCTGCGCAGGTTGTTAAGAGGTCTTTTGGTTTGTACTTTGAAATAGTTTCAGAATAGAGATTCATTGCTTTCTTGAATGTATCCATGTCGCCTACAAGGTAAGCAAGATAACCACAACAACTTTCTTCTTCTCCCAAAGCCCCATAGTTGACACCCGCTTTTTCAAGGATCTCTATGATTGAAGGAATAATCCTGATGTCCTGAAAACTTGTTACACAACCAAAGTGGAGCAGCACCTCTGTTTCGCCTGGCACGGCTTTTTTAAAATTGGACGGATAACTATCGGCCCTTTTTTCTTTGGGGGCCATCAAAGGATTCAATGAATCTATCATCGAAGATAATGCTGGTTTGAAAGGCTCTGGAAGAAAACCCTGACCGACCAGTCGTTCCCTGGCGCTTCGGATAATGCCCGAGACGTCGACTTGCGCGGGACATACTGATTTGCAATTCAAGCAGAGCATGCACTGGTAGAGACGTTTTGCAAGTTCCTGAGACGGTTCCATCCTGGCAGTCAGCATATTGAACGCCAGCGTCACTCTTCCTTTTGCGTTGAGCGATTCCAGAGTAGATTCTGCGAAAGTAGGACATCCTGCTCTACAGAAACCGCATTGAATGCACGCGATTATCTCGTTGTCTATTCCCCCGGGGAATTTTTGCACTGTTTCCGGGGCAATTAAATAAGGATCAAAACTATTTTCATCAAGGATGTCCTTGATGGAGTCATCAAAACCCATTTTGCCCGGATTAAGTATGTTGTTTGGGTCGAGCGCATTCTTTATCGATTTCATGACATTTATCGATTCCCCCCACTGCCGTCCTATATAAGGCGATTTTGCCATTCCTATTCCGTGTTCTGCGGAGAGGGTTCCACCCATCCTCAATGTCATTTCGATGAATTCGAGCGCTATTCCTTTTACTTTTTTCCACTGTTCAGGTTCCGTCGGATTCATTATGAACGTAGCGTGAAGGTTCCCGTCTCCGATGTGTCCGAACGTAGCAATAGGAAACCCGTATTTTTCTCCAGTTTTTTGAATTTCCGAAATTGTTTCTGGAATGCGACTAATAGGGACTCCAAAGTCCTCTACCAGAGGCACAAGCCTAAATCCGGCCTGAAGCCTGCTCATGGCCGGCACAAGACCTCCACGAGCGGCAAACAATTTGGCCTTTTCCACTGGATTATCAGACCAGATATTTTCTAAACCACCCACTGATTTACACATCTCGTCTATTTTCTCTATCTGCTCCCTGACGGCGCCTTTAGGACCATCCAATCCCATAAAAAGCTGGCAATTAACGTCTTTCGGAATGTCCATCTTGAGAGCTTTTCGAGCAACATCCAGGCACACATTGTCGAGAATTTCGCATGTGGCAAGCTCTAATCCGGACGTAAAGATTTTCTCCACAGCCTTTCCCGCCGCAGCTACATTCGGGAAGGATGCTTTTGCGAAAGCCTCATACTCGGGCATCGGAAGTATCTTCATGGTCGCCTCGGTTATGATCCCAAGAGTTCCCTCCGAACTGGCGAACAAATGCGTAAGATCGTATCCGGCAGTTGTTTTAGGCGCCAGATCCCCAGTTTTTATGATAGTTCCATCCGCCAGAACCACTTTAAGACTTTTGACATAATGTTTGGTCGTGCCATATTTGGCCGCTCTAACACCACTGGCGTTTGTGGCTATCATGCCTCCTATCGTGGCAATCGCTGCGCTTCCAGGGTCAGGAGGGAAAAAGTGGGTGGGCGCCAACTTGGCGTTTAGCGCGTTGCAGATCACCCCCGGTTCTATAATGGCATAATTGTCCGCCTTATTGATTTCGAGAACCGAATTCATTCTAGTGAAATCTAGAACTATTCCACCCTTTATCGGTAACACCGCTCCAGTGACAGAAGAACCGGTACCTCTTGCCACCACTGGAATTTTTTCCTGGTTGGCGTATTTTACAACCTCGCTGACCTGTTCTGTACTTGTAACAAAAACAACAGCATGTGGGACTCCGGCATGGATCGACATGTCTCTCGAATAAGCTAGACAATCGATGTGAGAGGTAGTCACATTCTCTGGACCGACAATCTGACTCAACCGATCAAAAAAACCCATTTTGCTTCTTCTCCTGACGGTTATATTTTAATTTAGACAATGAAACCAAAAGAATAGATGTTTTATAAACTTTGAGCGGACATTAAATCAGGTTTCCATTTTACTCGTGCTTATATTTTAACAATATCTCATAGTATAGCTAAAATCAAATGGTGGAACGTGTAAAACTCAAGGCAGATTTTTGACATAACGTCTTCATTATGACGAGTTGTCACATTAACCTGTTTATTATATTAGCTTTAATTTGATACCTCAAAATTTACAGTGTCATTAAAGGCAGTCTACGCCGTTGTATTTGTAAGTATCATTCGTTCATATGACGGAACATATTTGCTGCGCCTCGTGCTCACTTACCTGTGGTTTTGAAGGCTTTTATGATGTGGGTTCAGTTCAATTGAAGCGCCAAGATTTTGTTGCTCATGTTGTGATGCTTTACATTGATTAATGCGTATGATATTAATTTTTGATTAACTTTGTGAACCAACAAAAATTGTACAGAGGAGATGAGAAATTGGCGT
>DYRE01000567.1 GCA_020718965.1 Desulfomonile tiedjei | reverse complement strand
CAAGCTCGTAGTAAGCTGGACGGCTCAAACGGGCAGGGAATTCTCCATTTTTTACCAGGATGTAAGGAACATTTTCCCGATTTATCCACAGAGTTTCCGGATCAAGAATTTCACTGGAACCATCATTCAATTCCAGTCGAACCTGTTCATCTATCTCCAGTATTCTGGACACTATAAAAGGCGTGTCCTCAACTTCAACCGAACATACTTCCCGCCCGATTCTGATTCTGTATCCACCTTCAGGTTTTTTCTCAAGCGCTTCCAGAAATTGCTTCTGAACTCTAGGGTGAATTATTTCAACTCCATTCTGAAACCACCGGCCTTCTTTATCAACGATCAGCTTTAAGTATGGCGTGGCGTCAAAATAAGAAAGGTCCTTATTATTAGCGTTTTCGGTCATGTCACGTATTCTCTTTGAAAATATATTTGACCCTCAGCTTATTGCCGTTTGGCGGTAAGATCTTTTACGGCGTAAATCTTTTTATAAGCTTCATAATTTGCCAGCACCTTCTTCACGTATAGTCGGGTCTCGGCATAAGGGATATTTTCTATAAACTCATCCTGCCTCATCCGTCCGTTGCGTCCAACCCATTGCCGGACTTTATTAATATCGGCGTTGTAAGCGGCAATGGCAGGCACAACTGAGCCTTTGAATTCCTTGAGGTTCTGACTCAGGACTTGTATACCCACGGACAGGTTCTTCCTGGGATCCAGCAACTCCTCCACGATTTCCCTGTTGGCGCCATTGCTGTTGCTTATAATTAGGGCTGTTTTGGGGGTGACCTGCATCAATCCGAGCGCCCCGGCCGGTGAAACTGCGTAAGCGTCATAGCGGCTTTCCTGACGAACAATCGCCCAGACCAGACATGGGTTTACCCCTCTTCTGGCGGCGTTTTCCGAGGTTTCGCCAAGATGCACACGGGGAAATGCAATTTCAACGAACTTTCGAGGAGCGTTAGCCGGTGGATTGTCGACAAATTCAGGAAATCCTGAAACTATTATTTCATGGGCCAGTCCGTAATATCCGGCGTTGTGAGCGGCGTTTGCCATAAGAAATAATATCGAACTGTTGGATCGAACATTATTGGGTAACGCCTGGAGATTTAGGAGCGTGAACTCAGGTAGTCCGAGACCCAGGAGTTTTAAGCCGTTTGATACCAGAACGTTGGATTTCAAGG
>DYRE01000160.1 GCA_020718965.1 Desulfomonile tiedjei | reverse complement strand
AGGGTAGCCGCTGACAATGCCATGGGTCGCCGATCCATATATAAAGGGGCTTTGGGAACTTCAATCGTAAAAGTATTCGATCTTGCGATCGCCTCAACTGGATCAAATGAAAAAACCCTGGTGCGCCAAGGGATTCCATTCATGGTGAGCTATACTCACTCAGGGTCTCATGCGTCATATTACCCGGGATCTTCACCCATGGCCATCAAACTCATTTTCTCGCCGAGCGCCGGTAATATACTCGGAGCGCAAATTGTGGGAAGCGATGGCGTAGATAAGAGAATAGACGTCCTGGCTACTGCAATTCATGCCGGCATGACTGTCCTTGACCTGGAAGAATTGGAACTTGCTTACGCTCCACCTTTTTCATCTGCAAAAGACCCAGTCAATATGGCGGGTTTTGTGGCCTCGAACATACTCAAAGGCGATATGGACGTTGCGCACTGGCATGAGTTGGCCACGTTAATTCAGAGCGGAGCTGTTTTGCTGGATTTGCGTGGCGAGGAGGAAATAAGGGCGGCAGGGGCCATACCGGACTCAATTCATATTCCTCTCGATAAATTGAGAGAAGAGCTGCCAAATCTGGACATAAACAAAGAGTATATACCGTATTGCGCCGTGGGCATGAGAGGGTATCTTGCCCACAGAACCCTGATCCAGAATGGATTTAAGTCCCGAAACCTGAGTGGAGGTTACCGCACTTTTGTTGGCGCAAGGGAAGAAATCATGAGGGAGTCTCCTGAAATGAAACTCTGGTTGAGCGAATAGCGCTCCAAAATCGTTGGTGTCATACCAAATTGGTACAACGAAATCCGAAATGATGGTTTTACAGAGGCAATTAATGACCTCCGTCGCAGACTACAAGATTCTGGATAAGATATTCGAGAGCAATGTTTCGTCGATTTTTCAAGCTGTAAGACTATGGGATAGCACCCCAGTCGTGTTGAAAATGCACAGGAAAGATCATCCATCTCACGACGAAATCCTGGATTTTAAATATGAATATTTGGTTATTAGCTCTCTCGAGAATCACACAGGCGTAATCACGGCCTTAGGCATGGAAGAAATTGAAGGCCGTCCTGTGATGATCCTTGAAGATTTTGGAGGGGAATCGCTGGATAGAATAATGAACAGGTCTGACTTATCCCTCGAAGAGCGTATTGTAGTTGCCATAAAGATATGTGACTGTATTGGACAGATTCATTCCGCAGGGATAATTCACAAAGATCTGAACCCGTCAAACATAGTCTTTAATAGAAAGTCCGGCCAGATCAAGATCATAGACTTTGGTATTGCCTCCGGCCTGGTTCACGAGGACACTCAAGTCGTGAATCTTGGAGTTCTTCGAGGAACGCTTCCGTATATGGCTCCTGAACAATCAGGCAGAATGAATCGGATCTTAGACTACAGAGTCGATTATTACTCACTGGGCGTCTCCCTTTATGAGCTATTTACCAATAGACTTCCCTTTGAATCGAAAGATCCTCTCGAATTGGTTCATTGCCATGTCGCTGTTAAACCTGAACCTCCTTCAAAAATAAACCGCTCGGTTCCGGAAGTTCTCTCAAATGTTATTCTCAAACTCTTGGAAAAGAATGCTGGAAACAGATATCAAAGCGTCATCGGAATAATCGCTGATCTTGAAGCCTGTTTAAATCAGCTTCGTTCTGGCGGAGTGATAGGGGATATTCAAATCGCCGAAAAAGATGTCCCTCAAAAGCTGGTCTTCACGCAGCGCATTTATGGGCGGGAAAAAGAGGCAGAAATAATTCTGAATGCCTTTAATCGAACCAGCAACGGGAGCAGGGAACTTGTTACAATCTCAGGAGAAGCTGGAATAGGTAAGACTTCGCTGGTTAAGAGCATTCAAGGAATAGTAACAAGTCGCAATGGATATTTTGTCTCCGGAAAATTTGATCAGCTTCAAAGAAACATTCTTGACAATGCTGTCCTGCATCCATTTAGAGACCTTGTCATTCAGCTCCTCGCGGAAAGTGAGGAAAGCCTTTCAAAATGGAAAATACGACTTATTAAAGCGTTAGAGCCAAACGCTCAAGTTATTATTGATGTAATACCTGAACTTGAACTCATCCTGGGTCCGCAATCTGTTCCGCCAAAACTGGAACCAGTTGAGTCAGAAAACCGATTTAAACTTCAGTTTCAGAATTTCCTGAGTGTTTTCTGCCTGTCTGAACGTCCTGTCGTGATTTTTCTGGACGACATACAATGGGCAGACCTGTTTTCACTCAAGCTCCTGGAGTTGATGGTTGCTGATACGGACAAAAAGTTCCTTCTGGTGATTATTGCCTATCGCGACGAAGAAGTTGATTCATCCCATCCATTCGTCATGACAATGGGTAACATGCCTAAGCATGACTTGCGAATAAGCTCCCTGAGTCTTGGACCTATTCAGTTGGAGCATACTTCGCTGTTGATCGCTGACTCACTAGGAACTGATTGTGGTTCCGTCGGTGAACTCGCCGAAATTGCGCACCAGAAAACCCAGGGCAACCCCTTTTTTCTCAAAGAATTTCTGAAGTCTGTTTATGAAGAAAGACTCGTTTATTTTGACCACAGCATTGGAAGTTGGACTTGGGACGCATCCCAGATAAAAGGGCGAGATGTAACCAACAATGTGGCGGCGCTCCTAAAAGAAAGAATTCTCAAATTGCCTTCAAGTAGCCAAGATCTACTGAAAGTCGCGGCGTGCATTGGAAACAGATTCGATCTTGGCCCACTATCCTTGTTTTATGAGGATTCTAATACCAACATTGTCCGACGGTTGAGGTCAGCGCTTGACGAAAGCCTGATCTATCCCACAGGCGAAGGTCACAAACTGATTGAACTCGGATTAATCGATGATCCAAGGGAAATCAAAGCCGAATACAAATTTGCTCACGACAGGATTCAACAGGCGGCCTACTCATTAATCCCGGAAAAAGCAAGGCCCCTATTTCACCGTAAATTGGGTCAGGCATTGCTTCAAAACTCCCAACCGGATCAGATCAAGGGCAAGATATTCGACATTGTAACGCAATTTAACCTGGCCTCAGATTTGACGAACGACGAAGAAGACAGATTTCAACTGGCGGAACTAAATTTTAGGGCGGGCAAGCAAGCTGGCGCATCCACGGCGCATGAAGCAGCGCTGTCATTTTGTAAACGTGGAATCAAGTTACTTGGAGAAGAAGGCTGGCGAGGAAATTACGACCTGATGCTGGAACTATGCACGGAGTTTACGTTACAGGCTTTTCTAGCAACCAGGTTTGACGAGATGGAAGAGATGGCTTTCAAAGTCCTCTCCAATATACGGGACTTCATGGACGGAATCAAAATCCATGAGGTCTTGATCCAGGCCCTTATCGCCCAAAACCGAAGGCTTGAAGCCGTAAAAACGGCTTTACCCGTACTGCGCCTCCTGGGAGAACCATTTCCTGACAAACCCCGGAAAATGAATGTTTTCTTAGATCTGATCAAGACAAGATGGGCTCTATTTGGTCGAAAAATCGAATCGCTGTCCAAACTCCCCAGGATGACGGATGAAAAGACACTGGCGACGATGCGTATTCTGCGGAGCGTTGTTTCCGCAGCTTATACAGTTACCCCGGAACTGTTTGCTCTAATGATATTAAGAATGGTCCGACTTTCAGTCAATTTTGGATTGGCTGGGGAATCGGCATATGCGTTCGTTGCTTATGCCATAATAATGACCTCCATTTTGGATGATCTTGACTCAGGTATCAAATTTGGGGACATGGCGCTCAATCTGACCCAAACTGACAATTGCAGACAGGATCAGGCAAGAGTGAAGTTTGTCGTTTGTTCCTTCCTGAAGATACGTGTCAGTTCACTTCGTGATGGACTCAAACCATTGCTTGACAACTATCATCTTGGTCGTGAGTTAGGAGATTTTGAGTTTGCGTCCACAAGCGCGGGCTTTTACTGTACTCATTCTTTTGGCATCGGAAAATACTTGCCTGATCTTGAAAAGGAAGTTTCAACCCTTGCAAGTTCCATAGGAAAGATGAGACAGGAAACGACCAGACACCTCGTAGAAGTTTACCATCAGGAGATTCTTAACCTTATGGAGCCTTCTGAGACCCCGTGTCTTCTGCGTGGTCGAGCCTATGATGAAGAAAAGATGGCGCCTCTATTGTTCGAGGCTGAAGAGAATTCGATCATCTGCGCCATGTACATTCAGAAACTTAGATTGTGTTACATGTTTCGGGATTACAGGACGGCAGTCCAGAACCTCCTTCTTGCTGAACGACACCTGGTAGGGGCTAAGGGTACAATGCTGGTTCCACCAATACTATTCTGTGGTTCCCTTGCTCGATTGGCGGTCTTTGATGAATTGGACCGGAAACAGCGTAGAGCTACCCTAAAACATGTCTCGGAAGCGCAGAAAACTCTTCATAGATGGGCGTCAAAAGCCCCCATGAATTTCATGAATGAATTTAACTTCGTTGAGGCCGAGCGATTTAGATGTTTGGGTCGCATCCAAATGGCTTTAGATAAATATGACGTGGTAATAGAGCTCGCCCGAGAAAACGGGTATCTGAACGAAGAAGCGCTGGCGAACGAGAGAGCGGCAATGTTCCTGCTTTCACTGGGTAACAAGGTCAGAGCACGATCTTATTTTGGAGAAGCCCGGAACTGTTATTTGAAGTGGGGGGCTTTGACCAAGGTCAAAGACCTTGATGACAATTATTCTAAATTTCTTGGTAGCATTTCTTCATCGGGGCCAACAAGATCTGATACTTCCGTAAATTGGTTAAGAGATGAAGACATTGACCTTACAGCCGTAATTAGAGCTTCACAAAGCATTTCTGGAGAAATAGTGCTGGAGAAGTTGCTTGAAAAACTGATGACCATTGTCATTCAGATTGCAGGAGCTGAAAAAGGCTTTCTCATTATGGAAAGAGAGGGTTCACTATTTATAAGGGCAGAAGCCGGTGGCTTGGCCGGTCAGGCGGTTGAACTCGAAATGAAATCCGTCTCCGAAAGCTCAGAATTGTCTTCATCCATAATAAATTATGTGTCCAGGAGCAAAAAGCCTTTGATACTTGATGATGCCACCAATGATCCCGGTTTCGTTAATGACGCATACATAAGGACCAAGCTTCCAAAGTCCATTTGTTGTCTTCCTGTAATTCGCGGTGGCGAGTTGACAGGAATACTGTACCTGGAAAACAATCAGGCGATCGCGGTGTTCTCCCCTGACCGTGTCGAAATGCTAAATGTTTTAACGACTCAAGCGGCCACATCGATTGAAAGCGCAACGCTGTACAAGAATTTGGAAGAATCAGCAAAGAAGTATCAATCGTTATTTGAAAACGCTCAAGAGGCTATCTTCATCACTCAAGAAGGTAAGTTTAGGTTTTGTAACCCTAGAACTTTTGAATTGATGGGCTATAATTCAGATGAATTACTTCAACAGGATATCTC
>DYRE01000159.1 GCA_020718965.1 Desulfomonile tiedjei | reverse complement strand
GGCGGTTTCGTCACCGTAGGCACGCCATCGTAGAAATATGACATGTCTGTGTGACACACTCCACAACCTGCGATTTGAACCAGAACTTCGCCTGCGGCCAGTTCCGGAACTGGTATTTCAGTTTTTTTCAATTCTCCCGAAGCAGTGACTTTACGAGCCTCGGCGTCGTAAATCGGCCCTTTAACCATTTGCCAAGTCTGAATTTTATCCGGTACGCTCACGCAAACACCTCCTGATTCCAAGTTAAAAATATTGGTTATCCCAAACGAAAAAGGATCACCATTGTTCTTCAAATTTATCGGTTACAATCGAATCTCAGCATATTGCCACGCATCGACTTCTGTCAAGCGAAATTCTGCACACGACTGAACAGTGAGAATAGCTACATAACAGATTGACATTATGTCATATTATGAAGCCTGTAATTATTAACGACTTGGAAGTTTGTTCATTATCGAGAACTATAGCAGTTAAATGAATGAATCTCAATAGGATTTCACGTAATCCTCAAGAAGCATACTTGCCTTCAATGTTATAGGTCCCGGCTTTCCCGACCCTATAGATACATCATTAAGTTTTACTACAGGTATAATGTTACGAGTTGTAGACGCCAGAAACGCTTCTGCGCAATCGTCTAGCTGTTCAATAGAAATCGTTCGCTCAATTGGTTTCATCCCTGCAATTGGGCCCAGGACTTCGAAAATGGCTCTACGAGTTACACTGTCAAGAATACGACCGTCTAAAGGAGGGGTAATAATCTGGCCTCCCTTGGTAACAAAAAAGATTGTAAATGTTGAGCCCTCCAGTATGGTCTTGTTGTCTAAAGGGCACAAAAACAGGGTGTCGTAGGCATGATATTGGGGGACAACGGTTTGATGAGCAATCACAGCGCCGATATAGTTCAACAGCTTGACATCGGGCAGCATCCTTTGATGGGCAAAAGTGGCCAGAGTAACCCCTTTTTCGTAGTATTCCAAAGGTGGCTGGATCATCCGTTGGACGACGACGTAAAGGTGGGCCCGCTTTCCCGACCGCTTCATGGTTTCTTCCTCGAGTCCCCCGCTAAATATAATATCTATCAGTAGGTTTTCCGGTCTAACGCGTAAATTTTGTTCCAGCACGTCAGATAGAATCTTCTTGAGATCTGGGCGAGTCCGTGGAGGCGTCATGTAAATTGACGAAGCTGACTTGTAAAGACGGTCCAAATGATCTTCCAACCTGAAAATCTTACCGTTGACCGTCCTACAGGCCGTGAATATACGATATCCTCTTATGGTTCCGCTTATATCGTCACTGAAAGGAAAGACAAGATCTTCAGTGTTAACAAAATGGTCCCGCTGAAAAGAGATCATTACGTTTCTCCAGTTTTTTTCTTCATGGCAAGTAATGTCTTACCAACCCTAATCATCCTTTGGTCAATCCATTGAGCATCCTAGCAAGAAATATGCCCGATGAAATCTCTAATCTCCTCTTCTCAAAGTCATTTTCCGCAACATTTTTTATATTTCTTGCCGGAACCACAGGGGCAAGGAGCGTTTCTTCCTATCTTTTGGGTCGTCCTCTGCTTCGGACCTGCTCCTGCATCCGAACCGGTAAGATTGGCATGGACGTTCTGCAATTCTTTTTCCCTGGACTCATTCATTTCCTCGAGTTCATTCGGCATAGCCAGTTTCACGAGCAAAAGGTTTCTTACAGTCTCTTCCTTGATTCTGAAACTCATATCCAGAAACAGGTCATACCCTTCTTTCTGGTATTCTTTGAGAGGATCTCTTTGCCCATAGCCTCTGAGCCCTATGCCTTCCTTCAAGTGGTCCATGCTGAGCAGGTGGTCCTTCCACTGAGAATCTACGGCTTGCAGCATTATGAATTTTTCAAGTTCTCGCATTATTGGACTGGATATCTCGGTTTCCTTTTTTTCGTATTGTTCTTTTACCCTTTCGATCACATGGTCAATCAGTCCATCTTCCGTTTGGTCAGTTTCCGGAAGAGTTGCAAAATCAAACCTGACACCAAATTGACCATATAATGATTCGGACAGTGCGGTTATATCCCAGTCCTCGAAATGAGTTTTTTCGTTTGTGAAGCGCCGTACTGTTTCATCAACTACGTCTTCTACCATTTCAAAAACCGTTGGTTTTAGATCGGCCCCCGCAAGGATGAACTTCCGCTGGGAATAAACGACTTCCCTCTGCTTGTTCATAACATCGTCAAAATCTATCAGATGTTTTCTGATTTCAAAGTTATGCGCCTCAACCTTTTTCTGGGCGTTTTCGATAGCCTTGCTAGTGTACTTGTGCTCTATAGGCTCCCCGTCCTGCATACCAACTCGTTCCATAATCATCTTTACTCGCTCGCCACCAAAGATACGCATCAGATCATCTTCGAGACTTAAATAAAAACGACTGGAACCTGGATCGCCCTGTCGCCCTGATCGCCCCCTCAACTGATTATCAATACGACGGGACTCATGTCTTTCAGTTCCAAGGATGTGCAACCCCCCAGACTCCAAAACCAAAGCCTTTTCCTGTTCACACTTGGATTTGGATTCCGCAAGGAACTTTTCAAAATCTTCGGAACTCTCACCTTTTCTGGACCTCGACCGGGCCATAAAAACCGGGTTACCTCCCAGAATTATATCAGTGCCCCGACCTGCCATGTTTGTGGATATTGTAACTGCCTTGAAGCGCCCGGCCTGTGCTACAATTTCAGCTTCTAGCGCATGATTTTTGGCGTTCAGTATATTGTGAGCTATGCCGTATTTTTTTAGTCTCTTTGAAAGAAACTCAGATTTTTCTATTGAAATGGTTCCAACCAGAACTGGCTGACCTGTTTCATAGAGATTACGGATCTCGGAAATCACAGCCTCGAATTTTTCATTTTCGGTTTTGTATATAAGATCCGAGTAATCGTTCCTTATCATAGGCAGATTTGTTGGTATTATTACGACTTCCAGGTTATAAATCTTGTGAAATTCGGCCGCTTCCGTATCAGCCGTGCCGGTCATTCCTGCCAATTTGTCGTACATACGAAAGTAATTTTGGAAGGTTATTGTGGCGAGGGTTTGATTCTCATTCTCTATCTTTACCTGTTCTTTGGCTTCCAGAGCTTGGTGCAACCCATCGGAGTATCGTCGACCAGGCATAAGTCTACCTGTAAATTCATCTACAATTATGACCTGACCATCCTTGACGATGTAATCTACATCATTCTTGAACAATGTATGGGCTTTCAACGCCTGGTTTACGTGATGGAGCGTCTCCATCTGGGCCGGATCATAAAGATTGTTGACTCCCAAAGACCTTTCTACACGGGCCATGCCTTCTTCCGTCAGGACCACACTCCTGGCTTTTTCGTCAAGGGTATAATGTGTGTCCTTCTGCAATCCTGGTATGACCCGATTAATCTTGTAGTAGCGATCTGTGTTCTCGTGAGTGGGCCCAGATATTATCAGAGGGGTCCTGGCCTCATCTATCAGGATGCTATCAACTTCATCGACTATTGCGTAATGAAGTTCACGTTGCACATAATCTTCCAATGCGAATTTCATGTTATCCCTAAGATAGTCAAAACCAAATTCGTTATTGGTTCCATAGGTGACATCACATCCATAGGCGTTTCGTCTCTCTTCATCGTCAAGGTCATGAACGATGACTCCAACCGACAATCCGAGAAACTTGTATATTTCGCCCATCCATTCAGAGTCTCGTCTTGCAAGATAATCGTTGACGGTGACAACATGTACGCCTTTCCCAGTGAGGGAATTAAGATATACCGCAAGTGTGGCGGCTAAAGTCTTGCCTTCACCAGTTTTCATTTCAGCTATCTTACCTTGGTGCAGCACCAGACCGCCTATCAATTGAACGTCAAAATGCCTCATCCCGAGAGCTCTTACCGACGCTTCCCGAACCAGAGCAAACGCTTCAGGGACGAGGTCGTCGAGCGATTCCTGGCCGGAATTGAGTCTCTCCTTCAACTTCAACGTCATCACCGGGAAATCTTCATTCCGGAGATTTTTCATCTCGGCTTCATGTTCGTTAATTTCCGCGACTATCGGATCAATACGTTTTAATTCCCTGTCATTCTTACTGCCAAAGAGTTTTCGACCTAATGAAGAAAACATTTTTCAATCCTACCCCAGAGATTAATCGTCAGTACCCAAAAAGTACGATTGGCTGATAGAAAAATCATAATTAGTGTAGTCTACCAATAACGGCGAACAGTTTCAGAATTTGAGGATCATTCTCCGAATTTGTAAACTAATGACTTACTGCCGTGGGTAAATCCAAACTTTTCCCGTTTGCCAAACGGGCAGTCTGACAAAGTCTGGTCTATCACAGGGCGCCAGGGGTGTCAATCTGGGGAAATCTCCTGGACTGTCACGACAACCGAACATGACAGAGGGTTTCAAAAAACCTATGAAGATTAGTTAGATGAGACGTTTGTCATAGAATAGGAACAGTTGAGTTAGCAGAGTCATAATAATTGACCAAGGCCTCGATCAGTCCATCCACGGTAAATTCTTCGGCCTGAATAGACGGATCTACACCATATTTGACGAGCGTGTCCGACGTAATCGGGCCAATAGAGGCTACAACTGTATCATTGAGCAGATTCGATAGTTCTGAAACATTCATCATGTCAACAAAATGATCAACAGTGGAAGAAGAAGTGAAAGTCACTGCATCGACCGACTTGTTGGCAAACATATTTTTTATGGTCTCAACTTCATCCCCGGAAGGACGAACAGTTCGATAAACATTTACGACGTCAACCTTCGCTCCTCGTCTCTTAAGACCATCAGGGAGTACATCCCTAGCTTTTTCCGCTCTAGGTATCATAAAACGTTTGCCATTCAGGCTCTGGTTCTCAAAAAATTCCAGCATACCCTCTGCCACGAATTCTTTGGCCAACATGTCCACTTTTATGCCTTTAGAGCGGATTGCCTTGGCTGTTATTGGACCTATGGCTCCAAATCTGGGACCGGCCAGATCCCTTATATCTTTATCAAGATCAAAGAAATGTTTAAAAAATCTTTCCACTCCGTTCTCAGAGGTAAAAAGCAGCCAGTCATAATCGGAAATCTTAAGCAATGCGTTCTCGAGTGGCATGAAATCAATCGGATCAACTATCTCTATTGTGGGAAAAAGAATAGGTTCCCCACCATATTTTAAGATCTTGTCCGCCATTTTTCTGGATTGGTCTTTAGAACGCGTCACAACGATCTTCTTACCAAAAAGTGGCTTGGATTCATACCACGACAGCGATTTTCTAAGTGTGACAACCGAACCAACTATTAGCACCGCTGGCGCCTTCAATCCCTTTTTCTGGCATTCAGACGCAATGTGTTTAAGATCCGACGCCAGAGAAACCTGCCTGGGTGTCGTCCCCCATCTGACCAAGGCCGCTGGGGTACTAGGCTCCATGCCATGGATCATGAGGTTCCTAGAAATGTTG
>DYRE01000566.1 GCA_020718965.1 Desulfomonile tiedjei | reverse complement strand
TCACAATTGAGCATTGTCGAACCATTACCAACTCTTGGTGGTCGTAATTTGGCTCTAGCCAAAACATTGGTTTTCTCAAAACGTTCGTCAACAATTTGTCGCATATTAAATCCGACGAACGCATCAATTTCGCTGCGAGCACAAACAGCAGTTGCAAGTTGCAACGATAGAGCCAATCGACCCTAATGATGTTGATAATCGTAAAATTCTGAAAATTCTGACCCGAACCTCAGGAGTTCAGGAACATTTCGTCAATTCTATTACTACAAAACCATGTCACACATGAGGTTCGATTTCAAACTTTGGAAACACTGGGACTACCTCTTGAACGTGACGAACTTACCGACACAGAATATGAATTACTTGTAAGACTACTCTATGACAACCATGACATTTTCGCGACGTCCCTGAAAGACATCCCGGGACTGATATCGTCACACACAAGATAGAGACGACTACCCAAGTCCCGGTAAGGCAGCGTCAGTATCGCCATGCTCCATACCTGGAGAAAGAAATTGATAAACAGTGTCAAAAACTGCTAGAAGCTGGTATCATTCAGGCCAGTGAGAGTCCGTGGAACAGTCAAGTGTTCTCATCAAGAAAAAGTCAGGGGAGTACCGCTTTATTTTGGACTACCGTCGTTTAAACAGTATTACGGTACCCAAATTTTTCCCACTCCCCACTTTGGAAAACTGTCTGGATTTGGTAGGACAAGAACGTGCCATGTATTTTTCGGTTTTGGACCAAAAATCAGGATATTATTCCATCCGTATGGATCCGGAGAGCCAACCTAAAACGGCTTTCAGTACACGTTCAGGGCACTACGAATTCCTCCGAATGCCGTTTGGACTACAGAATGCGCCATTTTCATTCTGTCAGGCCCTGAACAAGCTTCTACATAAGGAACTTCAAGAATATGCCTTGATCTATCTTGATGACCTTATTGTCCTTAGCAGAACATTCGAAAGTCATTTGGAGCGATTACAGAATATTTTTCACAAGTTCCGTTCGGCCAACCTCAGACTCAATCCCCATAAATCTCATTTCGGATTATCCGAGGTTATTTATCTGGGTCATAAGTTCAGTAGGAATGGCATTTCAATGGACGAGAGCAAGATTTCTGTTATAAAAACATATCCTCGTCCGACAAATCAGCGTCAATTGAAAGCCTGGCTTGGCCTTT
>DYRE01000158.1 GCA_020718965.1 Desulfomonile tiedjei | reverse complement strand
CTCGAGAGCAGACGCGAGATTAAGAATTATCGCCGCATTGTGCCCAAAAGTCCTTCCAGCACTGGTTGGCTCCACGCAGCCAACTATGCCATAATCCCTGGCGAACTCTTCGGGATCCCCTTTGGCCGTTAGCGCCTTGATTACGGCCTTATCGTTATGGATGGCCGGAATAGCTCCTGTAGCAATATTGGATTCGGTCAGTCTCTCCAGATAATATTGCGAATTCTCTTCCGGGTGATATCTGGCTGCGAGATTGGGGTCCCGAAGCTTCATTAACTGAGCCGCTCTTAGTATCAGGTAAGTCACGTCATTGACTGCGTCCTTACCGTTTGTATCAACCCCACCAATTGTGACGGCCTGGTTGGAGCCGGTTCCACCGAAGAGCTGCTCTCCTGCTTCCAGCATTGTTGGAACATGATCTCCGATTTTCAGCCAGAAATGACAGAGAAGTTCCACAGCCTTCTGGTCATAGTCAAGACGGTCTTTTTCCCGCAAGTCTTTGGTCTCCGTCTCGTAAAAAGGCCAAAGAAGTTGGTCGAGTCGCCCGAGGCTGAGTCCGATGTTGGGGCTTTCGAGGTGCAATGCGGTCCAGCAGATCCAGAGCGCCGTCAGCGCTTCTCTAAAACTCCTGGGTTTGGATTTGGGAACCGTCCCATAAATTCTTGATATTTCCTCAAGTTTGTCCCTTTCTGCGGTGTCGGCTGTTTCTGAAAGTCTCAAGGCTTCCTTAGACAGGTTTTCAGAGTATTCTATTATTCCTGTGAGCACTTCCACTACTGCTTTGTAGAATTCTACCTTCTGGCGATCAGAATGGCGGCTTATGTTTGCTTGAGCCTTGTTGATCATTTCGCCGAGTCCTAAATCAAGGACTCCTGAGAAATCAGGTATGCAGTGGGAAATGCATATTACCTTGGTTGTGAGAAAAAAGACGACATTCTGGAGCAGCTTCATTTCATCAGGATTGTCAGTTACAGTTGGTTCATGAAACTGATTTTTGTAGTGTCGATATCGGGCAATTTCCCACACGGTCTTTTTCATCCAATGCGGGTAAACTTTCAGATTGAGTTTGTCGGCATCCTTTTTCGAAATGTAGAAGGGATTTGGCCTCCGTTTAGATACTGAATTCAGTTCCGGCCACATTACCAGCCCAAAAAGTTCAGGATATAATAGTACTCCCTTGAATTTACTGGTGGTTGAACCCGCAAAAGGTGAAATAAAATTTATACGAAATTTCTTCAAATCCTTATCATTTTTGTCCCGCGCTGACGTGTTACGTATTACCGGACGTCGATTCCGCAAAACATAACGATACGCCTTGGCCTTATCCAGGACCGAAATCTTTTCCTGACTGAACAAATCATTATCCAGGTGATATCTGGTTATCAGGTCTGAACGTTCGACACACATTTCCGGCGCGGCCTTGAAATGGGCCTTCTTAAATTTATCCAGTTCAGGGTATAGTTCAAGACTGATATCCTTCAAAGAAGGATCCGGCAGTGTAACCTTGCTCATGAATATTTCGCCTCCTTATAACATTAGTCAAAGACTGCAGGCAGTATAGACACGCAATTCCGGCCCAGGCTAACTGGATAGTGATATAGATCTTACTGAAATATTTTCAAGTTCCAAAACGGAGATGTTTGTGCGACACATTAATTTATATTACATGCCAGAAGGAGAACTATATGGCAAAGGTTTTTCTAGCCGGGGTTAGGAAAGGATCTTCCGAAAAACTTGTCCGTGAAGCGGTCCGCGTCTCGGCGGAAACCTCAACGGATTTCTCATGGCTTTCCAGGGGCGATTCGGTATTTATCAAACCGGCTCTAAATTCTGGAAACAATTATCCGGCCACCACCAGCCCGGTGGGCATTAGGGCAATCGTGGAATTGCTCAGAGACAGGGGAGCCGGGCGGATAGTTCTTGGTGACATGTCAGGCGTTGAGCATCTCAAGTTCAGACCTGATGGTACCTCTGGAAGTACTCGGAGTTTGATGGAAAGATGCGGTATGGCCCAAGCTGCACTGGAGGCGGGCGCTGAACTGCATTTTTTTGAAGAATCAGACTGGGGCGCTTTTTATGAGGACTTGCCACCTAGTGGATCTCACTGGACGAAGGGTCTTATGATGCCGATGATTCTAAAAGAGATGGACCACATCGTCCTGATGCCGCGTTGTGCTCGTCACGCCCTAGCGGGGAGCACTCTGGGGTTGAAAGCGGTGGTGGGCTATTGGCGCACAGATACTCGTCTGGAATATCACAAGGCCTCAGAATCACTTTATGAAAAAACCGCTGAGGGCAATGCAGTGGAATCCCTCATTACAAAGCAGCGATTGGTGATATCCGTGGCTAACAAGATACTAACCACTTATGGTCCTGACAAGGGATATGTTTTAGAACCCGAGACAGGGCTGGTGATAGCCTCGGAATCGGTTGTGGCTCACGACATGGTTTCCCTGGCCTGGTTGCTACTCGGTAGACTTCAAACGCCAAAGTGGCAACTGGTATGGTTTAATGATCCTGACAAAAGTCAATTCATAGTCAACATAGCAAACCGCTGGATTGTCAGCATGCTCGGTAATATTGTGGATGCCTTTCAGTCTGATACCTTGATTAAGAATGATATAAAAACTATATGGGAGGACAGGACACTGAATCGAGCCTACCAGCTTTTTGGAGGGAGACCCGTGATAGATCTTAAGGCGGCGAACGATCTCGTCCCAGGGGAATTAAAAAAGAGCTTGACTGACATGACTACGTTTGGCTCATGAAAGGCGTTAGACCTGAATGAATAAAATCGGAGTTTGGCTTATTGGAGCATTAGGATCTATATCCGTCACGGTAATGGTTGGGGCGCTCCTGTTAAGAAAGGGGTTGTGTGATTCAACGGGAATGGTAACCGCCACAGAACCGTTTGAAGGACTTGGCCTTGTTCCAGTTGACGCCATGGAGTTTGGTGGATGCGACATCAGGCCGGGGAGGTTGAGAGATGTTGTCAGCGGATTCCTGAGAAACCCCTCCGGGATTGACCCTTTCCTCATTGGATCTATTGAAGGGGAATTGGCGGGGATAGAGTCGTTCATCTATCCAGGTGTGGCTCTGAACTGCGGAGAGAGCATTGAACTGGTAGCAGGATGCGATATGTGTGTTTCCTGTTCCGCCAGAGAAGAAATTGCTCGTGTCACATCCGGAATCAATGAATTCAAGTCTGTAAAAGGTCTTGATGAACTCGTAGTTGTGAACCTGGCGTCTACAGAACCTCTTATCGAAATGGGCCATGCTCACCGTGACCTTGATGCTCTGGAAAGATGTATTGACAGCAATGGCTTTGAGTCTTTTCGACCGAGCACGATTTACGCCTATGCGGCAATTCAGTCACGGAGCCCTTATATTAATTTCACGCCTTCAACCGGCGCTCTTTTCCCGGCAATGGTGGAACTGGCGGAGCGCAATGGTGTGCCGGTAATGGGGAATGACGGCAAGACAGGCGAAACCCTTGTGAAATCCACCTTGGCCCCAATGTTTAAATATAGAAACCTGGAGGTTTTGAGCTGGGAAGGGTTCAACATTTTAGGAAATATGGACGGCAAGGTCCTGGATCATCCGGACAACAAAAGGGCCAAGATTCAAACAAAAGACTCCGTTCTACCCAGAATTCTAGGATACTCGCCACACTCGCAGGTGCATATAAATTATGTCCCTTCTTTGGAAGACCAGAAAACGGCATGGGATTACATTCATTTCAAGGGGTTCCTGGGAGCCAAAATGTCGCTTCAGTTTGTCTGGCAGGGATATGATTCGTTGTTGGCCGCGCCGCTGGTTCTGGATCTCGTGCGTCTGGCGGAATTGGCTCATCGTAGAGGAGAAGCGGGATTAATGACGCACCTTGCTTCTTATTTCAAAGATCCTCTCGGTGTCACTGAACACCGTTTATCCGGCCAGCATGAAATGCTCATGGATTATGTATCTTTAGCAAGCCAGTAGCAAAATTTGTGATTGGATCTCATGTGAAATTTTCATTCAGTTCAAACGGGTTTATAAGGTATTCCACTATTGAGGCTATAGAAAAGATAGGGAAGATCGGATACGAAGGCATAGAGTTGCTGGCGGACGCGCCTCACCTGTATGCGGACGGGTTGTCCAAATCTGACCTGGAAAAGGTAAAATCAGCTATTGAAAGATCGGGACTGAAAGTAGTTAACATAAACGCCAACACAGCAATGGGTTGGTACGGTAGACAATTCTGGGAACCCCTTTTCGAACCGTCTCTGGCGAATCCTGACAAGGTCCTTAGAAACTGGAGAATCGATTACACAAAGAAATGTGTAGATCTGGCTGATTTCCTGGACGCCCCTTTTGTTAGTGTAACATCCGGCAGACCAATGCCCGGCATTACTCCAGAAGAATCCAGGGATCTGCTCATTGATTCATTGGAGAAGCTAGTTGAATACTCCACCAAGAGATCAATTGGTATTGGCGTTGAGTACGAACCGGGCCTGCTTGTAGAGTGTTTTGATGAATTATCGGCATTGCTGGAACAGATCGATTCACCCTACCTAGGCGCCAACCTTGATCTGGGGCACAGTCACGTGCTGGGAGAAGACCCAGGGGAGGTAATAAATGGATTGGGGCGCCAGATTTTTCATGTTCACATTGAAGACATACGAGGAAGGAAACACTATCATCTTGTCCCTGGGACGGGAGACATTGATTTCAGGAAGATCTTGGGAATTCTGACAGAAAATGGTTACAATGGCTTTGCGACTGTTGAACTATACACGTATCCAGACCAGCCGGAAGAGGTTGCAAGGCAGTCGTTGCGTTATCTTCGCTCCATCTGCGGGGAGCCAGGATTGAGCGTTACGAAGTGAATCGAGAAGACAAAGTCAGAAAGGCAAGTCGATGAAGTTCGCGTTTAGCTCCAATGCATTCCTGAGATATGACCTCCTTGAGACAATCAGGATTATATCAAGCATAGGTTATGAGGGTATAGAGATAATGGCGGACGTTCCTCACGCATTCCCTCTTCATCTGACAGACACATATATCAGAATTATTCGCAAAGCTGTAGAGGACAATGGGCTTGAAATATCTAACCTCAATGCCTTTATGCATCACGCCGATGGAGACACTTATCACCCTTCATGGATTGAAAAAGACCGTGACCTGAGAGTTAAACGGGTTGATTACACCCTTCGATGTATTGATCTCGCCGACATGCTGGGGGTTCGAAATATTTCCACCGAACCAGGCGGGCCGCTGGAAGAGATGAGTAGCGAAGAAGGCCTCAGACTATTCAGGGATGGTCTTTTCGCTGTCGAAGACAAAGCCCGGGAAAAAGGTGTCCGTGTTCTCATAGAGCCTGAACCGGGTCTTCTTATAGAAAACAGCGGCGAATTCCTGGCTTTTTTGGACGGACTGGATCCGGAGGTTTTTGGCCTCAACTTCGACATTGGACACTTTTTTTGTGTGAACGA
>DYRE01000565.1 GCA_020718965.1 Desulfomonile tiedjei | reverse complement strand
CACTCCGTTACATTGCGGAAATGTCGGGAATGCGGGTGAAACTGGACACTTACGCCGTTTCTTTGGTTCCTTTATCTGTTCCGATTGATACGCTGGTGAATAAAGAGTATCGGGTTCCTCCTGGGTTTATTCCGATGGCGAAGGCGGAGGAAACGGGTGGAGGTTTTACACCGAGAGGAGCGGTTAAAACGCAGGAATCCAGCATTCGCGGTCGCGTTGATGCCAAAAAGTTTTTGGAGGATAACGGCATTACTTTTCCCGCAGGATCTTCTGCCCAGTATGTTTCTATTGGCAGTAAATTGGTAGTTCGGAATACCTTGGACAACATTGAGTTAATTGACAATATCGTCAATGCGACAGTGGGAGTAGCACCTACGCAAGTGGAAATTGAAACTAAGTTTTTGGAAGTTTCTCAAAGCAATTTGGCGGAGTTGGGATTCGATTGGATGTTGGGACCTGTTCGAATTCCTGATTCGGGTATGTATGTCGGCGGTGGCGATTTGACGGATACTGGTGCTTATCCATTTCCTACTACTGGGATGAATTCCATGACGCAAGGGTTACGCACTGGGAGCGGATCTACAGAAAGGAGTGCCCTATCAACCAATTCTCTGGATGCCTTGATGGGAACAGCGGGATCTGCCGCAGGACTTGCTCCCGGTATTTTTGGTTTGTCAGGAATTTTTAATAATGCACAATTCCAAGTTTTGATTCGGGCTTTAGATCAGAAAAAAGGCGTAGATCTGCTTTCTGCTCCCAAGGTGACAACCAAGAGTGGGCAAAGTGCAAAAATAGAAGTTGCTCGGAAGCTGATCTATCCAAATCAATTTCAGCCGCCAACGGTTTCCGAGGCTGCGCCCGCACCTTCTGCTGAAGGGATAATCCCCAATCCGATGGATTTGCCTTCTCCAACGGTTACACCTTCCTTTCCAATGGGGTGGGCGAATCGAATGGTAGGCGTAATCCTAGAAGTCGAGCCGGTAGTCGGCACCGATTCTTACACGATCGATTTGGTTTTGAAGCCGGAGGTGGTGGACTTTGATGGGTTTATCAATTACGGTTCACCGATTAATAGCGTGGCTTATACTCTCGCAGGTTTTCCTTACTCTTCTGCTCTGACGGAGAATCTAGTTCAGCAACCGCTCTTTTCTACCCGCAAAGTCGAAACCAGCGTAACGATCTGGGA
>DYRE01000564.1 GCA_020718965.1 Desulfomonile tiedjei | reverse complement strand
TCTCTGCTATGCAATGCGTCTTTGGGGTAGAAGGCGACCTCATGGATCGCGGTCAGAACCATTCTTTTGAATTGATCAGCCGCCTCACCCTGTGGCGCTGCGGAACGATTCTCTTTGCTTGCCGTAGACGCCTGGCTGGCCACAGAATCGATCATTGAAAGGCTTTCAAAATTCACGTCGTCATTCTTCTCGATCGTCTTGGATAGCGATAGAGCTTGTTCCACAAATCTGGCGTCAGATTTGGCGGTCGTGACAGTGTCCACATTGACCTCACCACCACCGTGCCTATTGCCATCATCGACCTCTAATGCCGACTTTGGTAATGATTCTTCGGTTTGTTGTCCTCTTTTGTCCCTTTCTCCTTTTGAGCGTTGGGCTATTGATGGACAAGAGGCTGCGGAATCAACTGAGGCAATGCTGCACTGTTGAACGACAGACGAGTTTGGGTCTATCAACCTGACAAATATCGGCTCCGGAGAATTTCCATATTGACCTATAGAGCTAGTGGGATTGGACAGCGCTAAGGCAAATATAACCGCCAAATGAACAATAGCCGAGACAATGTTTGAGCCAACGTTCTTATTCTTGCTGTGTGAGTCCAGGTCGAAAGATTTGAAAATCTTAGGGGTGTCCTTGTATGAATAATCCACCAGTGGAAGCGTGGCGCCAATTGGGATGTCATCGATGTTTTGGAGAAATGACTCGTCCATGCTGTTGGCAAGGGGCTCCATGTCAATTGTGGGAGAATTGATTGTCCATCCGGCGGCGCTGTATTCAAAATCTTCCGAAATCAGGTTTGATCCAGAGAAACCTTTTTCCGAAACAGTATTGGCTGTCTCGAATGACCGATCCATGTCAAGGTCGATATATGGGTTTGTTTCGGTTTCCGGCGCTTTGGATTTGAAAAAGAGTCCGACGAAGGACATCAAGGAGTGTTCAGCAAGATTAAATTGATCCAATTCTAGGACGCTATGGTTAGGAGATGCATTCATAGCCATTTACCTTTGGTTGGGATCGATTTGTTGAAGGGTACCCAAAAATAAAAAACCCGAGCCATATAATGACTCGGGAATGCGCCCAGTTTTCTTGTCCCCAAGTGTTAGCTGTTCATCGCAGCGTTTATGTTGCAGGCAGGTCTTCTGGCTTCCGGATCATCCTACTTGCCTGCGCCTTCCCATCCCGTTAAT